>JAFAEB010000092.1 GCA_023424235.1 Bacillota bacterium | reverse complement strand
GGTTAATAACTATGTTCGGTATATTTTAAATCCTGATAATAGGGTGTTTAAGTTTAGTATAGCTGGATATCAAGATGAAGAAGAGAATGAATTAGGCGGTTCTATGTCCTTTTATGATAAAACCTCTTTAAGTATTACCACCTATAGTAAAACAACACAAAAAGGCTACCTTATTGGATCGATTTATGATATTTATACAGGTAGTAGTTGGGTGAAATCTGAGAATAAGGATAGAAAATCAAATAACACACAATCTTATTATGATTACCTAGAATTGTTAAATGTATTTGGGAGAGAATATGAAAAAGGTACTAATTTAGAGAATTTGGTTGCAAAGCGATATTATTCAATATCTTATGAAGATATTCGGACGAAGACCTTATTTTATCCATTAAAAACCTTTGAAATTACTCCTAGAAAGCAAAGTCAATATAAGGAGACATCCCTAGCAAATCAGTTGTTTCAAAGTGCAAAGGGTACAGGTTACACCTATAAAGTAGATTTTTATGAGTTGAATCTAAGTAGTGAAATATTTAAGGATATACTTAGAAGCGAAGATATCGCTTATGTTAATAATGATGAAACGATTAATTATGTATCCAAAACTATTTTTTCAAATAAAAAGATAGAGCCATCTAAGAATATAACTGCATTAAAAGATGAACTTACCCTTAGGAGAGAAGAAATATATAAGCAGTATACGAAATTACCGGATACAATAACAAATAGAACGAAAGAATTAGCTTTTGAAATAAGTAAAGGCTATGGGAATGACTATGATAGATTAAGGGCTATTGAGCAGTTTCTATCCAACTATGATTATACGACTAAGGTATCTAAGCCTCCAGCAGATAGGGATTTTGTTGATTACTTTTTATTTGATGAGAAGGAAGGCTACTGTACCTATTATGCTACTGCAATGTGCGTATTAGCAAGAATTAATAACATACCAACACGATATGTAGAAGGATTTGTAGTAGATTATAGCCCTAGTGGGGAAGATAATGTTTATGATGTTAAAAATGATAATGCCCATGCTTGGGTAGAGGCCTATATAAAAGGAATTGGTTGGATACCATTTGAGCCTACCATTCCCTATTCGAATGGTAGATATACGATTTGGAGTGAAAGTAAAAATGAGTTTAGTTATGATATAGGAGATTTCGAATATGATAGAGATTATAGGATGGAAGGTATTTATGATTCTCTTAATAATTTAGGAGATGAGAGTTCCATACCAGCGTCTAAAGATTTAGTAGGTGCTAAGATAAAAGAGTTATATGGCATTATTCGTATTATACTTTTACTAGTCACTTTCATTCTTATTATTACTTTAACCATACTTTTATATTATCTGATGTTAGAAAATCGATACAAGAAAATAATAAGGAATAGAGATGATTCAATTAAGCTTCGTATTCTTCTGGCTGAACTTTTCATGTATCTGAAATTAGACGGATATAAAATATCAAATGATGAAACACTTTTAACGTTTTCAGAAAGAATTGGAGACCGAATAAAGTTTTATAACACAACATTTTATGAGCTTGTACTTATATATCAAGAAATACGATATGGTAATAAGCCGTTAAATAATACGGATTATTCTAAATTTTTGGACTTTATAAATGAATATAGACTAGAACATAGAAGAAAAATAGGAAAATTTAAAATGTTTTTTCATAGATTTATTTATCTTAATTCCAAGTATGAATAAAACTATCATTTCTGGTGAAAATATACCTAGAGGTGATAATAATGAAAAAACATAGCTTAGCTGAATTCTTTAAAAGCAAGAGCTTTTACGCGTTATTATGTGTTGGGGCATTGGCAATCATTGCGATTACAATGGTGGGGCTAAACCAATCATCTGATAAGAGTGGTAATGAAAATCTAGTAGATTTAAATGAGCCAAATACTTCAGAGGTTGCTGATGGCGACATCATAGATGATGATGTACCAGACATGAATAACCAACCCTTAGTAGACACTGCTAATAATAATTCCGGCAGTCAATCTAATGAGGTGGCACAAAATGATTTGGACAATATTAATGGTCCAGTATCTGACGGTAGCCTTTTAGAATTTGATATTTATGATGATAATGTAACTGTATCTGACAATGATGCAGTAGATACGCCAGTAGCTGATGATGCACAAGATGTTTCTACAACTACTGAAACGGCGAACGAAACACAAACCAATGAAGAAGTTGCAAGTGAAGAAGTAATGAGTTTAGAAACATTACACTTTGATGCTGAAAAAGGTTTATTATGGCCTATTACAGGCAATGTTTTGTTGAATTATAGTGTTGATAGAGTTATTTATCATCCTACATTAGAACAATTTAGAGTTAACCCGGCTGTTATTATTGATGCTAATGTTGGCGACAATGTATTAAGTGCAGCACAAGGGATTGTTACTTCAATATCTAATGAAGATGAGACTGGTTTAACAGTTACTGTTGCCATTGGAAATGGATATAGCTTAGTTTATGGTCAACTACAAGATATTACTGTAGCAGAAGGGGATTCCGTTCTTGAAGGTGATATCATAGGTACTGTTGCTACACCAACAAAATATTATAGTGTTGAGGGTGGTAACCTTTATTTTAAAGTACTAAAGGATGATGAAACTGTTAATCCAATGTTATTATTAAGATAATTGCTTAAATTAGGGCTGTTGCTGTGATAACAATCATGGCAAATAGCCCTTGTTTCATTACTGGTATATTTCTAGCCTCTTTTACGTATTGTAATATAGATGACTTAGTTAAATGCGAACCATATAAACTACATATTTATTTAAATTAATATTTTAAGTAATCGCAAATAGCTAATTCAGATTAATAGTTAGGAGGATTAGAATGTGTACTGCGATAACCTTACGCTCTGAGGAAAGAGAGAACTTTTTCGGAAGAACCATGGATTTTTCATACGAAATTGAACCTTATCTATATGTTGTACCAAGAGATTATATATGGACTGATGTACGTAATATTAATTATTATAACTCTTATAGTTTTATAGCAATTGGGCAGGAAAGTGGAGACGAACTTGCTTTTTTTGATGGAGTAAATGAAAAGGGATTTGCGGCAGCAGCTCTCTATTTTGCTGGATATGCTGATTTTCATGAATATAGTAATGAAAATGAAATGGATTATAGAAATCACAATAAGAAGAATCTGATTGTTGCCTATGATTTTGTTCAATATATTCTAGGTCGATGTAGTACGGTAGAAGAACTAATTGAGGAATTACAGCATATAAATATCATTGGGGTAAGTGATGATGTAACAAGGAGCGTTGCACCCCTACATTGGATTGCTACGGATCGAAGTGGTAAATGCGTGGTTATTGAGCAAACATCGGATGGATTACATGCCTTTTATAACCCAATCGGAGTTCTAGCCAATAGTCCTGACTTTATCTGGCATATGACTAACTTAAGAAATTATATGAGTGTATCACCTGTACAAAAGGAGAGGTCTATATGGGGAAGTATAGAGTTAGAGCCTTTTGGGCAAGGAGCAGGAACGAGTCAATTACCAGGTGGTTATACATCACCAGAAAGGTTTGTTCGAGCTGCTTTTCATAAGACCCATGTAAGTACACCTAAATCATGTGGGGAAGCAGTCATTACTTGCTTTCATATTATGGAGAGTGTATCTATTCCGAAAGGGATTGTGATAACCAGTAAGGATACATATGATTATACAAAATATACTGCATTTATGAACACGAACACTTGCGAATATTACTTTAGAAGCTATGAAAATAGTGAAATAACGAAAGTGTGTCTTTGGAATTACTATGATACAATAGACCGACCTATAAATTTGGGGAATATAAGGAGACCAATTTCCTTTCCTGCTTTATAAAAATAAAACACATAGTTTATGTTTCATAGTAATAAATTTGTAACATAAATGTGATTAGAGAATATAATATTCTATAATCAGTAAGGAATAAGAGTTACATATCTAAAAAATTCGCAACCGAAGCTCTTATACCTTGTTTATTTTTTTTTGTAAAAAATACTATTTTTATTCGGCTGCTTGACATAGATATGATAAGCAAAGGGGGTCTGACTGTAAAGGTTTGGCCCTCTTTTATAGTTCATTGTGTCCTATGAAGTGAAATGACTACTTGAGGATGACAAAGAGCCCAAAAAAGAAGCCTGATACCAGCAGTGATACCGCTAATGTCAGGCTTTGCTTCTAAGAGTAGTAACTCTTAGAATATATAAATGAATAAAAATAGGGCAAATTTACGTTCTAGTTAATTGATCTTTTAACATAACTAGTGTGTAATATTTCATGTGCTTTATGGCTTCCTGGTTTGCCAAAGAAGGTATCATATAATTCTTTGATTGCAGGATTTTCATGAGATTTTCGAATTGTATTAGCGGTATCAAGGTCATATAAAACTTTTGCACGTAAGGATCTAATATCGTTAAAGTTTCTGATACTTGCTGGTACTTGTGGCATACCACCACCATTAATACATCCACCAGGACAACCCATGATTTCAATAAAGTGATAGTTCTTTTCACCGGATTTTACTTTGTTTAATAATTCTTTTGCATTGCTTAGGCCAGAAGCTACTGCTACATTGATATCCATACCATTTACAGTATAAGTTGCTTCTTTAATACCATCGAAGCCTCGAACATCATTAAACTCTAGCTGTAAAAGTTCATCACCTGTTAATGTTTCTACTGCAGTTCTAAGAGCTGCTTCCATAACACCACCAGTTGCACCAAAGATTACACCAGCACCAGTATACATACCAAGTGGCATATCAAATTCTTCATCTGGTAAGGAATTAAAGTTAATACCTGCACGTTCAATCATTCTTGCTAATTCTCTAACAGTTAGAGCATAGTCTACATCAGCATATCCAGCTGCATCTTGATCTTCTCTACCAATTTCGAATTTCTTAGCAGTACATGGCATAATACTTACCGAAACGATATCTTTTGGATCAATACCCATTTTTTCCGCGTAATAAGTTTTTACAGTTGCACCAAACATTTGTTGAGGAGATTTACAACTAGATAAATTATCTATCATATCTGGGAAGTAATGTTCACAATACTTAACCCAACCTGGTGAACATGAAGTAATAAGTGGAAGTGTTCCGCCATTTTGAACTCTATCTAAAAATTCATGAGCTTCTTCCATTATCGTTAAGTCAGCAGCAAAGTTTGTATCAAATACTTTATCAAAGCCAAGACGGCGAAGAGCAGCTACCATCTTTCCTTCTGCATTGGTTCCAATTGGAAGACCAAAAGGTTCACCAAGTCCAGCGCGTACACTAGGAGCAGTTTGAACAATTACATGCTTTGATTTATCTGCAATTGCTTTAAACACTTCTTCTGTGCTGTCTTTTTCTGATAATGCACCAGTAGGACAGACAGCGATACATTGACCACAGGAAATACAAGAAGTATCACCTAGGCCCATTTCAAAGGCAGAACTGATATTAGTTGCAAAACCACGATTGTTTGCGCCTATTACGCCAACATCTTGTATTTTTTCACATACAGCACTACATCTTCTACAAAGGATACACTTATTATTATCACGATACATATGAGCCGCAGAATAATCAACTTCAAATTGATTTGCTTCTCCTTCGTAATAATTTTCATTTTCTATTTTATAGTCTTTACATAGTTTTTGTAATTCACAATCACCACTTCTTACACAGGATAAACATTTTTTATCATGGTCAGAAAGGATTAATTCTAATGTTCTTTTTCTTGATTCAATTACTTTTGGAGTATTTGTCCATACTTCCATACCTTCATTTACTGGAAATACGCAGGATGCAACTAAACTTCTAGCACCTTTTACTTCAACAACACAGATACGGCAAGCACCGATTTCATTAATCTCTTTTAGGAAACAAAGAGTAGGGATATCGATATGGGCAAGTCTAGCGGCTTCAAGGATCGTAGCGCCTTTTCTAGCTTTTATATCCTGGCCATTTATTTTTATATTAACTGTTTCCATCATTAACCTCCTTTAAATTGATGACTATCTTATTGCAATTGCGTCAAAGCGGCATTTTTCCATACAAGCACCACATTTAATACATTTACTTTGATGTATAATATGAGCTTCTTTTACTTTACCTTCAATGGCGCCATTTGGACATACTCTAGCACATAGAGTACAGCCTTTACATTTATCAGCATCAATAACATAGGATAATAATGCCTTACATACACCAGAAGGACATTTTTTATCTACTACATGGGCAATATATTCATCCCTAAAGAATTTTAAAGTAGATAATACAGGGTTTGGTGCAGTTTGACCAAGTCCACATAAGGAATTTTCTTTAATGTGGTAGCATAGTTCCTCTAACTTATCAAGATCTTCTAAGGTACCATTACCATTTGTAATTTTTTCTAGCATTTCGTATAAACGTTTTGTTCCGATACGACATGGTGTACATTTACCACAGGATTCTTCTACTGTAAACTCTAAGAAGAACTTAGCGATATCAACCATACAGTTATCTTCGTCCATAACAATAAGACCACCGGAACCCATCATGGAACCAATCTGGATTAAGTTATCATAATCGATTGGAATATCATAATGTTCAACAGGAATACAGCCACCACTTGGTCCACCTGTTTGTGCTGCCTTAAACTTCTTGCCGTTTGGAATACCACCACCAATTTCTTCAATTACTTCTCTTAGTGTTGTACCCATTGGTATTTCAACTAGACCTGTATTTTTAACTTTACCACCTAAAGCGAATACTTTTGTTCCTTTGGATTTTTCAGTACCCATAGAATTAAACCATTCTGGACCATGTAAAATGATTTGTGGAATATTTGCGTAGGTTTCAACGTTGTTTAATATAGTAGGTTTTCCAAATAACCCTTTTTCTGCAGGGAATGGAGGACGAGGACGTGGCTCTCCTCTGTTACCTTCAATAGAAGTTATAAGAGCTGTTTCTTCACCACATACGAATGCACCTGCACCAAGTCTGATATCTACATCAAAGTCAAAGCCAGATCCGAAGATATCTTTTCCTAATAAACCAAATTCTCTTGCTTGCTTGATTGCTATTTCTAAACGGTCAACTGCAATTGGATATTCTGCACGAATATAAACATATCCTTGTGTTGCTCCAATTGCATAACCTGCTATTGCCATAGCTTCTAATACAACATGTGGATCCCCTTCAAGAACAGAACGATCCATAAATGCACCTGGGTCACCTTCGTCTGCATTACAGCAAACATATTTTTGATCTGCGTGATTTCCTTTTGCTAATTTCCATTTTAGGCCTGAAGGGAAACCACCGCCCCCACGTCCACGAAGTCCACTGTCTAAGATAACTTGAATAACCTCATCTGGTGTGTATTCAGTTAATACTTTACCTAGAGCTTCATATCCATGTGTTCCAATGTACTCTTCAATATTTTCTGGGTTAATAACACCACAATTACGAAGTGCAATTCTATGTTGTTTTTTATAAAAGTCAGTATCGGAAAGGTTTTTGATTTCACCATCTTCTGTAACTGTTTCAGTATACATAAGTCTAGTAACTAATCTACCTTTTACTAAATGCTCGGATACGATTTCTGGAATATCTTCTGTTTTAACCATGGAGTAGAAGGTTGCACCTGGATATACAATCATAATTGGACCTAGGGCACATAAACCGTGACATCCTGTTTGTACAACGCTTACTTCATTTTCTAAATGATTCTTTTCAAGTTCAGCATGAAGGGCTTCTATGATTTTAATACTTCCTGAAGAAGTACATCCAGTTCCTCCACAAACTAGTATATGTGAACGATACATTACCTATATCCTCCCTTCTGCATTAACGGTATATTTGCTAACTACCTGGCCACGTACTAAATGTTGCTCTACGATCTCTAAGGCTTTTTCAGGTGTCATTTTAATATAAGTAACTTTTTCTTTGCCAGGTTCTATCACTTCTACGATAGGTTCGTATTGACATAATCCGATACAACCTGTTTGGGTTACAGATATATTATTTAATTGTTTTGTTAAAACTGCTTCAGAAAGAGTTGTAAGAACTGGTCTAGCTCCGCTTGCGATACCACAAGTTGCCATACCAACTACGACTCTAATTTGGTCACTTGCTTCGGAACGTATGCCAATTTGACCTTGCATCTTTTCTCTAATTGCTTGTAATTCAGCAAGAGTTTTCATATATTATCCTCCTTATATATTGTTTCTTTGATTTTGTTAAAAAAATATCAAACTCAAAGAGCATTCTATTTAAATCTTAGATACATACAGGACTAATAATGTTTTTCATCATTAACAATGAGAGTGTTCTCAATTAAATATTCTTTGATATAGTTAGATACTTCGGCTACATGAAAAGGAATATCTCCTAGGATTTCTCTTATCTCTCTGGTATCTAATTGAAATGACTTATCATTAACTTCATAATCATATATAAAATCAATGTCCTGATTGAATGTAATTAGTGTGTGGATGGTACTGACCATATCTCCTAACGGCATTCGATCGATATGTGATAACTGATATATTCCTGATATTGTAGTACCATTCCCAACTTCTGAAGTAATATGAAACCTACCACCTGTTATTTCGGCGGAATACTTAAAAAATGGAATTCCAAGGCCGACTTTTCTTGTAGTTCTAGAAGTATAGAAAGGATCTACTACTTTATTTAGCAAGTCTTCTTCCATACCACAACCATTATCCCAGATAATTATTGTCAAGGTATCTTCCTTTGTGTTAATGCTTACCGTAATTTTTATAAGGGAAGCACGAGCTGCTATGGAGTTTTGTGCAATATCTAAAACATTTAATGATAATTCAGTCATCATAAAATGTATTATTCGTATTTAGCTAGTATTCCTGCTAAATCATCAGTGGATAAACGACCATATACATCATCGTTAACTGTAAGTACAGGGGCAAGACCACATGCGCCAATACAACGACAGGCGTCTAGTGAGAATTTGCCATCAGGTGTACATTCTCCACCTTCAATATGAAGTAATTCCATTAATTTGTTATAAAGGTCACCTGCGCCTTTTACGTAACAAGCAGTTCCTAGACAGACGGAAATCTTATATTTTCCTTTTGGATATAAAGAAAATTGTGAATAAAACGTCACAACACCATATATTTTTTCCAATGGCATATTTAACTCGTTGGATATTATGGTCTGTACTTCAATAGGAAGATAACCATAGATGTTTTGAGCATCGTGTAGAATCTGCATTAAGGCACCATCTAAATTTTTGTAAGTGTTAATTACCTTAAGTAGTTCTGCTTCTTGCTCTTTTGTTCCTGCAAAAGGGACTGCGTTTTTCTTAGTACCCATTACTTAACCTCCTTGACTTTTCATTTCATTACTTTTATTCAAAAGATTTAACGATAATACTATTTTTGAATATCTTGTCGATTAACACAAACAGTATATCATGTAATTGATAAAAAATCTACAATTGAATATTATTTTATAAATATTTTTTAATTTAAATAAATTTTTTGAACAATTGATTGATATATATAATTAGTTGCTTAATTTATTTGTTAATGATATACTTAAATCATAAAATAATCGTGAAAGATTTAGGACTTTTTAATATATTGTAATAGTTCTGATTCAATAATCTAATAGGAGAGATAGGAGATTATATGACGGTAAATGATGTAAAAACAATCCTTGGAGCTCGCATTGTATGTGGTGAAGAGCATCTAATGAAGGAAGTTCATACGGCTTGTGGCTCCGATATGATGAGTGACGTGCTTGCCTTTGTTAAAGATCAGTCAGTCTTACTTACTGGTTTATGTAATTTACAGGTAATTCGGACAGCAGAGATGATGGATATTATTTGCATTGTTTTTGTAAGAGGTAAAAAACCAGATGAAGGAATGATAGAACTTGCAAAGGAAAGTGGTATCGTTCTATTAACTACGGGTCACAGAATGTTTTCTGCTTGTGGTATGTTATACGAGAATGGGTTACGTGGAGGTGCACCTTATTGTTAAATGATCAAATAAAACTAACCTATCACATACCTAGAGATGACTTTACTAGGGCTGGAGAGGCCTCAAGTAATATTAAGAATAAGCTAAAGCAAATGGGAGTTTCACCTCAAATCGTCAGGAAGGTTGCAATTGCAATGTATGAAGGTGAAATCAATATGGTGATTCATGCGGGTGGTGGGCTTATTGATGTTACCATTGAACCATCTGAAATAACTATGATCCTAAAGGATAAGGGGCCAGGTATTCCTGATATAGAACTTGCAATGAAAGAAGGCTATTCTACAGCTCCAGACAATGTTAGGGCTTTGGGTTTTGGAGCAGGTATGGGTCTTCCTAATATGAAAAAATACTCCGACATAATGGAGATTACATCTCTTGTAGGCGAAGGAACAACTGTTCTTTTAAAAGTGTATTTATAGAAGTGTAATTAAGATAATCTAGCTCTAATTTCAGATAGGTAATATGCTTGTACTCAAAAATTTATTTTTGAATTGGTGTGCAATTTGCTTGATAATATTGTGCCAACGCCATCTAAGTGATTTGGCATAATGGAGGTTATTATGGATAAGTTTTTTACAGCTGTTAGGTTAGATGAGGATTTATGCAAAGGATGTATTAATTGTATAAAACGTTGCCCTACTGAGGCAATTCGTGTAAGAAATGGAAAAGCTGCTATTACAAAAAAGTTTTGTATTGATTGTGGAGAATGTATCAGGATTTGTCCTCATCATGCAAAGTTAGCACTATATGATACCATAGATATCTTAAAAAAGTACGAATATAAGATCGCACTACCTGCACCTTCTTTCTATGGGCAGTTTAATAACTTAGATGATGTTAACATTCTACTTACAGCACTTCTTCGTATCGGATTTGATGATGTATATGAAGTAAGTGGAGCAGCAGAATTAATATCTGAAATGTCTCGTAAATACATAGAGGAGCATAAGGATAAGTGGCCAATCATTAGTACTGCATGTCCATCCGTAGTAAGGCTTATTCGTGTGAGATTTCCTAATCTAATAGAGCATTTGCTTCCTATTATGGCACCTGTTGATTTAGCAGCAAGACTTGCTAGAGAAAAGGCAATGATAGAAACAGGACTTAGTAGTGATAAGATTGGTGTTATATTTATTTCACCATGCCCTGCTAAAGTAAGTGCGGCAAAAGTTCCATTAGGTATTAGTAAAAGTGATATTGACGGTGTACTAGCTATTAAAGATATTTATCCTAAGTTATTAGGGCATATGAAAGATATTGAAATAAATGATGAGGTAAAGGAACTACAAATCTCAGGTAAGATTGGTATTAGCTGGGGTGGTACTGGTGGAGAAGCAGGTGGTTTATTAACAGATAGTTACCTTGCAGCTGATGGCATTGAGAATGTTATTCGTGTATTAGAGGATTTAGAGGATCAGAAGTTCACTAATTTAGAGTTTATTGAACTTAATGCTTGTAATGGAGGCTGTGTAGGTGGTGTACTAACCGTTGAAAATCCATTTGTGGCCAAGGTTAAGCTAAAACGTTTACGAAAATATATGCCAGTAGCATGTAATCATTTACTAAATCATAAGGAAGAGATTGATGCTAATTGGACCGAGGAAGTAAGGTATGAACCGGTATTTAAATTAGGTATGGATATGAAGGAGAGCATATCTATGGTGGCGAAAGTAGAAGAGTTATGCGAGGCTTTCCCTGGTCTTGATTGTGGGTCTTGTGGTGCACCAACTTGTAAGGCATTAGCAGAAGATATTGTCAGAGGAGTTGCTAGTGAAAAGGATTGTATTCATGTTCTTAGAGAATATATACATAAAATTTCCGATGAGATGTTATTTATCGATGGAAGGCATACTGTAAGAGCTGAAAAGGATAGCTTAAGGGATGAGAGGTATAATCTAAGAGAAGATGGGTATAGTCCAAGGGAAGAAGCGGATAGCTCAGTGATAGAAAAGAATATCTTAGCTAAAGAAAGGGATAAGCATTATGACAGTAAGTGATATTATTAACAGTAATATAGGTAGTGTTCTCCATGCTGCTAATAATTTAGATAGGGTAATCGAGAAGCCATTTTGTTGTGACTTACTTAGTTTAGCAATGAGTAAGGCAAGTAGTACTTGTGCTTGGGTAACCGTTATGGGAAATGTGAATACCTTAGCAGTTGCAAGCCTTACGGAGGTGCCTATCGTTATTCTTTGTGAGGGGGCCACTTTTGATGAGGCTGCATTAAATCGTGCAAGGGAAGCTGATATTAGCGTTATTTGTACGAACCTTTCAATATTTGATGCAGCATTAAAGATTTATAATCTTGTTCATGGTTAATTTATTCTATGATTTACACATACATTCTGCATTATCACCTTGTGGCCATGAAGATATGACCCCCGCTAATATTGTCTTAATGGCTAAACTAAAGGGATTACAAGTAATAGCACTTACGGATCATAATTCAGCTAAGAATTGTCCTGCCTTTTTATATCATGCACAAAGGGAAGGAATTATTGGAATTCCTGGAATGGAGCTATGTACCAGTGAGGAAGTACATGTTCTATGCCTTTTTTACACCTTAGAGGATGCCATGCAATTTGACGAGTACGTTACTGCACATATGATAGCGTTTCCCAATAGGGAAGAGATATTTGGAGCACAATCTATTATGGATTGTGAAGATAATATAGTAGGTAAGGTAGCTAATTTATTAATTAATGCCACCACCATATCCTTTGATGATGTATATGATTTAATGAAGGAGTTTCATGGGGTTATGATACCTGCTCACATTGATAAAGGAAGTAATAGCGTAATATCCAATCTAGGTTTTATTCCTCCAGACTCTAAGTTTCATATCATAGAGCTTAGTAAAGACTATAAAGGAAATCCCTTTATTGAGAAGGATTCTTATGCTATGAGCTGTAAACGAATTATAAATTCCGATGCACATTACCTAGAACATATTAAAGAAGCCATAGAATTTTTAAGTTGTGAGGAAGAGAGTATTCGTGGGGTGTTAAATAAATTAAGATAAATATCTGGTGGAACAGTTTTAAAGGAACTATAGAGACATAAATAGGGGCTGTCGAACTAAATATGCGCCTTTTTAAGTTAGCAGTGTTTATTACTTTTTTGTTTTGTAAGATAGCATGTGATTATTATCCAGCTGAGACACATTCTCATCGCTTGTAGCGATAGCGGCACTAAGGTCCTGACAGATCAATCTGCCACAACCTAAATGCCGATGGCGACAAACGGTCTCTTTATGGATTAATAATCACATGCTATTCATTTTATATATTAGTCGTTAAAGAATAGAGGATACTTTCTTGTTAAAAACTCCCACATACTATCTATATCTTCGATATCTTTTGCTGGTGCAAGAACGGAATAGCCTTTATAGCCTGTTATATCAAGTAATTCTAAATAGATACGATCAAAATAACCATCGTAATATGAATCAGCATAAAAATTATGAGTAGTTGACTGTTTCTCACGTTGATAGTATATAATAGTACTAGGGTAGTGGTCTGTGAATGAAGTAATAGCCATAACATAATTCATATTTGGCATCACATTATCAATATTTAATTTTACCCTTATATGGATTTTATATAAATTTTACTCTCCATAATGAAGATTAATATCAAGCTTTTCATACTCTCTATTCGTATCAAGAATACTTCTATTATCTGCTTTTTTAAATAATTGTTCTCGTTTATTTTCTATTAGTCTTCCAGTCAAAAGATTTCCTGGTCCATCCTTACAACCACCAATACATACCATTCCTTCTATGAAGTCTTCCGGTAATTTATTTAATTTAAGTAAGGTAAGAGCTTTTTTACATTCACTTGCTCCATTACATGGTTTTGCTTTAATATCCTTTGTATCAAACCCTGTGTCTTTTATATAGCTAAGTACAGCGTCACTTACACCACTTGATGCACAGAATTTCTTTCCGTATAGGCTGCCTTGTTGTTGCGATTCCTCGACTACTTCTAAACTAATATCCTTGGCTTGTAACATGGTATGTAATTCTTCGAAGGTCAAGGCGTAATCTGCACCATTTAAAGCTACGGTATCAAGAACTTCCCCCTTTTTAGCAATGCATGGTCCAATAAATACACAGATGGCGTTGGGATTCATAGCTTTTATAACTTTTGCAGTAGCTGTCATTGGTGATATGGTTTTTGACATATTAGGAACTAAGCTAGGAAAATGTTTTTTTACCATAGTTACAAAGGCAGGGCAACAAGAGGTAGTCATCTTTAGGCCTTCATCCAAAGCATGAATCCATTCATCCCCTTCACTTTTTGCAACTAAATCTGCTCCTAGTGAAACTTCATATACATCTTTAAAACCTAGGTCTTTAAGGCCTCTTACCATACTAGAAAAGCTTATTTTATCTCCAAATTGCCCTTCCCATGCTGGAGCTAACATAGCGTATACTTCTTTTGATTTTTCTTTTAGCATTCGTATAACATCCACCAAAAAGGAGCGTTCTGTAATTGCACCAAAAGGGCAACCTTTGATACAGGCACCACAGCTAATACAAGCCGCTTCTTTGATAACAACGATATTATTTTCATCCATAGTAATGGCATCTACAGGGCAACTTCGTTTACATGGACGCATGTTATCTGCAATGGCATTGTATGGGCAAGCATCTTTACACTTTCCACATTCCTTACATTTACTAGGGTCAATATAGGCTCTGTCTTTTCCTATTGTAATAGCATCAAAGGGACAGGCGCCTTTACATTTTCGTCCCACACATTTCCTACAGGTATCGGTTACTACATATCTTGCGATAGGACAGCCCTCACAAGCAGAAGTAATTACTTGTACGATATTATTATTACCTTTTATGGTAGAAGGTCTTCCTTCTGCAATACGAATTCTTTGACGAATAATTTCACGTTCTCTATAAATGCAACACCTATAGTTAGCTTGTGGTCCAGGAATTAATTTCATAGGAAGATATTCTTTTTCTTCCTCTAGTTTATCCGTAAAACAAAGCTTAGCAACTTCTAGTAGGACCTCATGCTTTATATGTTCAATATCAGTATCTTTACTTAGCATAATAACCTCCAAATTCTCTAGTAATATCTCACCGTTACAACTTTCCCCATCTTAATTGCAGTATCTTTTATCTGTTCTACTAAATGCATACGTATACTTAAATCAAATGGCAGTCCAGGGTTTTGGTGAGCTTCATTCATTGCTTTTCCTACAAATAAGTTAAGTGTAGTACAGTCTTCAATAATCATTTTTGCTATTTTTGAACCACCATTATCCTTATCTAATTCCTCAAAGAAGGTAAGGCTTGGATCGGTCTCTACATAATCTTTCATAATCATTAAGGTTCTTGTTAGGGTAAGTACTCCCTCTGTTACTAAATCAATTCCATCCATAAAGGCAACAGGTGGTAAATCAGGATCCGTATAATTAAGGGTAGTGTGGAGTTTTGCGCCAAGAATTCTTGATGCAATATTAGCACTGGTACCACCACAGATTATTTTTTTTGCAGTAGGGTTCATAAATTCTTTTATAATTTTAAAATCGTCATACTTACTAGAAGGAGGTCCTGTAAATATGTTTAATACTTTATTTGGTATGATTCTAGTTACAATTATAGTAGTATCATCGCCTGGAATCCCCATATATAAATCATCACATGCTTTACAAAGAAGTGTTGCAAGGCGTTTCGAGGAAAGAGTTTCTTTTACAGACTTTAAAGCATATTCTGCAACACTATCCCAAGTCCAACCAAAGTTTAATACCTTTCCAACCCCAGCGTGTATAACTCCATCACTAAGG
>JAFAEB010000090.1 GCA_023424235.1 Bacillota bacterium | reverse complement strand
GTCCATGATTTATACTATGTGTTATTACTAGACAGATTTTATCCTTTAATGAGCTTATGAGGTTAAGAATGTTATTTTTACTTATGCTATCTAAGGCTGAATCCATTTCATCACAGATTATTACGCTCTTATTATCAAGTATTGTTCTAGCAATTGCAATCTTTTGCTTTTCACCACCTGAGAGAGGAATTTGCTCATCCTTTTCCACCCTCTCTTTATCCATTAGCTCATGTAAATTTATCGAATTAATAGTTTCATTAACAGCATCCTCACTGTATGTTCCAAATAAGCTTATATTATCCTCAATTGATGCAAAAAACAAAAAAATATCTTGTCCTATATAAGATAAGCTAGTTAGTAACTTATCTTGAATCTCTTCTTGAACTGTATTATTATAGCTTACCTCTCCTAGGTATCCTTTTTGCCTCCCTGCTATAATGCGAGCAAGTGTACTTTTACCACACCCATTTTTGCCTACAAGTGCATATTTTTTACCTTTTTCTAAGGATAGACTAATTTGATTTAGCGTTGCTTCTTCACAATCCTCATATGTGAAAGTAATATTTTTAAGGGTAATTTTACCTATACTTATAGGTTCGTCTTCTTTAGGAGCATCCACACCCTTTAAGAAAGCCACGCACTTCTTATATATATTTTTCACTGAATTTCTTTCATTTAAGCCATACAATACATCCGTTATAGGTGCTATTAAATTATTGGATAACTGAACGAGCGCAATCAGTGCACCTAAGGTAATCTTCTTTTCAATTACTGAAAATCCTCCAATTAAGAAAATTAAAAGTATAATTACTACACTAATAAACGCAACTGCTGTATTCCCTATTATCATAGTATTACTAAACTTAGCATACTTCTCTTCTCTTTGTGTCACTGCTTTTAAATATTTCATTTCAATTATTTTATTAATATGAAATCCTTTAATAACATCAAATCCCTTTATATATTCTCTTGTTTTAGATAATAATACTTCATTGGCACGAACAAACATATCATTTGCTTTTTGCATCCTACTTGTAAATAATACAGGCATTATAAGTGATAATAAGATGCATATGAGTATTACGACAAAAGCAAATGGATTTATTATAAGATAGGCTATACAGGTACCTAGAATTAATAAACTCTGTCCTACCATGTCTATTGTTACTTGTATATAACTACTTTCTAACATATTTAAATCATTGGTAAAGTATGAAAGATAATAGGATTCTGATTCCTTCTTAAAATCATGATAAGACATGTTTAACATACTTTGAAAGGATTGAGATTTTATATGAATCATACAGCTTCTTATATACTTTACTTTACTTCCCATAGCCATAACCGTAGTCGCAACTTGTATACTAACCACAATAAAAGCCTGTAATAGTCCTTTTTTAAATCCAGCCATATTAGCAGCTGTCAAATCATTTGTTATTTCCATTAAGACAAAAGCAAACATTACATTGGATAAACAATATAATGCTTGCCAAAACATCACAAGGATAAGTTTTTTCTTCTTATAAAATAACATTTTTTATCATTCCCCTCATCTTAAGAATAATATGAAATATATTTTTACTCCTTTTAATCTCTACTTCTACTAGCCACTCTTATACTGAAATAATATAAAATGAAACTTACAAGCAATAACATAATAAGAGCACCAATCGGAGAGTTATCAGCCGAAATTTCGATCATATCGGAGTTATATTGTCTACTTGTTTCATAAATAAGTTCTAGAGTTTTACCCATATTTAATTGAATATTTAATAGTATCCAATATATTAAATTAACTCCCACATAAGTAATAATGATTGGGACAACTTTCTTGCTTTCTTTCTCTTGTAGTTTTGATCCTATAAAAGAAAGCAGTACATTGATAAAAATAGGAGAAACCATAAATATGATTAAAGTAAATACATCTAATTGGCTCTTTATCATCATAAAAAATATAAATAAAGCAATATGCACAAGTATTGAAATAGCAAACATAATTGCATTCTTTTTCACTTAACAACCTTGTATAATGAACTCATAGGACATTCACTACACATTTTCCTTTCTAATTATTTTTCTATACAATCTAATGTAGCCCCTATGGATTTGTAAGATAAACTATAGCAACTTCCCTCTATCTGTATAAGTAAAGTACATCTGCCTTAGTATAATAGGTACTTAAATCCTATAATAAATTAGAAACTAGCTAACATGTTATACATGTAGTGAACCATAATTGAATAGTGTAGCTTTTTACTTCTGTCATAAACCACGCACATTAATATTGCTCCTGGTAGACGATAAATCAAATTATTATAAAACCCACGATTGATATGAATTAGAAAGGTAAATATAATACTTGAGAATAGTATCATCACAAAATGACTCTGTGTAAATTTGCCAATAACATAAAATAACATTCCTCTAGCCCATACTTCTTCACAGACTGCTACCGCTATGGTTTGAACTGATAATAAAATTAAAGTATTACTATCTGCTTTTCCGATGAGATAAACATAAAGTATTATCAAAATAATAAGACTAATTAAAATCTCCCAATTTTTTAACTTCATAATTCCTATGTCATGTAGTGACAGTCCATACTTTTTATATAGTAATATTCCAGGTAAGATTACAAAGGATAAGCTCATAACAAGGTAGGTCTGTATAAGTTCAGTAACCTTATTACCATTTTTAATCGTTATAAACAAGATTAGACTTGTTATTAAAACACTTAATATAGGAAGAATAACCATTAGTCCCATAAACATCATATCATCAATTGAAATACCAATTTGCTTCTTATTTTCATCCATCATATATCACTCTTCTCCAACTTATTTCTACCAACAAAAAAGAATAAAGTACAATAAAATATTATTACTAGGAACATAATTAATATATTTTTTATAGCATCGATGGAAGTATCCATAATACTTTGTGTATAATAGGCTGGTGATAAATATTTTACATATGGAAATTCCTTTAAGTACATTCCAAAGACAATTGTTAGTACATATATTCCCAATGCAGTACTCGATTTTAAATATGCACTTAACATAAAACTATATAATATTGACCATATAAAAAATAGATATATACTTAGAAAATTAGCAGCTAAATAGCCAATCTCTATTGGTCTTAATAGGTATAGCTCGGCAATATCTGTTCGTTTAATAACTAAAAGGTAGTAAACCAACATAGATACTATAAAAAATAATGTTGTTATCAAGCTAAAAGCAGTAATCATTGCAAGATTCTTTGATAAATATAGTTTACTTCGATTATTTATCCGCTGTGAATATAATCGTATACTCCTATTCTCTAGTTCTCCTCGTAAAGAACGGATTGAGCTCATAGCTAATAAAAAAAAATAGATAAAAATCATATAGATAAAAGAATACATATCTACGAAATACTTTAGACCATAGGTTTTATCAGTACCCTCATAGGTTACAATTGAAGAACGGGTAGCTGCTCCTACACCATAAAATATGGGTATGATAATCATGGTTGCAAGAAGTAAAAAATCTCTTCTCTTTACCAACTTATATAGTTCTATATGAAATAAATGTCTCATTCTACACCTTCTTTTAATATCTTTTCTAGGGCATTCTCAATGGATTTCACTTTTAATAATGTGGAATGCTCAATAATGATTTTTGCAATTTCATGAACATTATGTTTTGCTGAAAAATAGATTACTTTTCGATCTAAATTTATTGTAATACCCTTTATTTTTCGAAGTTCTAGTAATAACTCCTCACTTAAAGAATCTATATACACTTCGTATTTAATTTCATTATCAGGTATCCCATCATATACTTTCTTACCATTTTGAATACAGACTACTCTATGGCACAAGTCATGGACTTCATCTAAATTATGATCCGAAAATATCACTCCTATATGCTTATCGTTTGCCAGCTTACGTATATGGTCTTTTACAATCTTTCTCCCATCCACATCCAAGCCTGCAAATGGTTCATCCAATATAAGTAGTTCAGAACCATTAAGTAAAGCTTGCGCAAATCCTAGTCTTTGCTTCATTCCATAAGAAAAGGAACTAACATGCTTTTTCATCTGGTCTCCTAATCCTACAATATGAAGTATCTCTTGTATCTCATTTATACGATAGCTAGCGTCGTAGTCTCCACAAGTTTTCATTAATAAAGATAAATTTTCATAGGTATTTAGATAGTCAAGAAAAGAAGCTTCAATTGATATTCCAAATTTAGAACGTATCCTACCATCACTTAGAATATTAGTTCCATCATATAAAATGGAGCCATTCGTTGGATGTATATTTCCTGCAATACAATTTAATAATGTAGTTTTCCCCGCACCATTTCTACCAATTAAGCCCACTATTTCTCCACCTGCAACTTTCATGGAGAAGTCAACCAAGGCAACTTTTTTACCATATGATTTACCCAAACTAGCTATTTCCAAACATCCCATGCTTTTACTCCTTTATTGCTTTACTTCAATCATCGCTGCTATATTGGACATAACATCACTGTAATAATTCTTTATCATAGTACAATAAGCATCTCTATGTGTTATACTTTGATAATAGAGATAACTTCTCCCTCTACAGCCTCCACCACAAAGATATCTGTAATTGCAGCTTTTACAGTTTTGAAACTCCTCCACTGTTAGTGTTTGAAATGGATTGCTCTTATTAAAAATAATACTTCTTAAGCTTAATTCTAAGGCATTTCCAAGAGCAAACTCTTTTTGGTGTAGCATGTGACAAGGGTATACCGTACCATCTGCTGCTATACTTATAAGTTTATTACCAGCTTCGCATTTTCTACGACAAACTAGATTAAAACCATCAACTGGAAAATCCCATAATGTAACTTCACCATTTAACTCCATTAACGTTTTCTCCACAAGTATTAAATCATCGTTTGATAAAATATAATCTTGAAACATTTTATTATTAGGCTCAACGGTAAAGATGCTAAAGGAATAATTCACTCTTAAATCTAAGGCAAGGGACCTGTAGTTTTCCATATACTTAATATTTTTCTTATGTAAGGTAACAATCAAATTCACATTTAACTTTTGGCTAAAGTTTTTGATGGTATGAATAACCTTTGGCATTATACCTTCATCTCTGATAAAACAACTTTCCTCATTGTATCCATCAATTGAAATATTAATTTCATCCATATATGGAATTGCAGCTTCATATACATTAAAATCCAAAGTTCCATTGGTTATGACTGTAATATACTCAATATGACATTCTTCTTTACCGTACCTTAAAATTTCCCATAGGTCCTCTCTTAGAAATTGTTCTCCTCCAGAGATTACCAGCTTTTTAACACCAAGCTCTTTTAAAGATTGTAAAATATGATAAAGATCTAAAGTACTTAAGTCACTTCTAGAATTTCGTTTTGCCACATAAGAATAGCACCCAAGGCAATGTAGATTACATCTATCTGTTACGTGAAGATATGCTGCATCAAGTTCATTTTTAACACTGTCATTGTAGTAATCAAGTTCGAACAATGCTTCCATTAATTCTTGGTTGGCAGTAATCTTGGTATCATATTCATTGTTTTTAATACCACTTGTAATATAGTCAATCCCCTCTTCATCAAGACCTATCACTGCACCATTTTGAAAATTACCTAATATGGAGATTCCATCTATTTGAAACAATTTAACTTCTTTATTCAATCTTAAATCTAAAAGTTCTCCCATAATATCTCCCCCTCTTATTAAAATTTTAACTTCCATAATATAACCATGAGCATAAATACTCATGGTTATATTATAAGTAGAAGGTGAATACATTCTATTAGTAATACTATGTATTCAAAATTTAATTAGAAATTCTTTCCGTAGCTAACGCAGATGTAAAAACCAATACTAACACAACTAGGAGCAGCAACCGTTTTTTTCGATTTGAATAACATATGATTTACCTCCTTTCTTCTGTTGTAGTAATATCATTTTATCAATTGAATCTTAAAGCAAAACCCTTCCTATCTTAAAATTACCTTAAATATGGATTTTATATTTTGGATATTATATTTGTTTAGAACATCTTATGCATTGAAATCGAAGCAAGAGTCTTTGAATTTGTGCAAATTACCCTTCTATAAATTAGATTAAACTTTTGACACTTGAATAATTTTTTGATTTTATATTTATAATTTCACAAAAAAAATGAGCTATTAACAGAAAACTTTTTAAGCAAATATGCTTAAAGTTTCGTTTATAGCTCATTATCTACGATATATTATGATAAGGAATTTCAATAATAAATGCTTTGGTATAGCCCATCCATCTATCTTCTATATGTATTCTTCCTTGATGTTTTTGTATAATTCTACGAACAATCGAAAGTCCTAATCCATTGTGGTTACTATCACTACGAGAGGCTTCACCACATACAAAAGGTTCAAATATATGCAACTTTAGATCATCGGATATCTCTTTTCCATCATCAGCAATCCCAATAATTAAATTATCTTTTTTTATTATACTTACATAAATACTGGTACCAGGACTGTTATGTGTGATTCCATTATTAATAATATTTCCTAATGCTCTTCTCATTTCCTTCTCATCAATGGATGCATATATTTCTTCATCAGGAATATTAATATCAATCGTTAAACCATTGTCTACTATCATTTTATAGTAATCAATAATTACTTTCCGAACAAACTCTGTTATTTCTAGCTCTTTTAAGTTTAGTTTATAATCCGCTCTATCAAACTTTGAATAATCAAGGAGCATCTGCATTAAATCAGTTAAATGGTTCGAGTTATTTAAACAGGAGGCTAGATATTCTTTTTTCTTTTGCTCATCGTTAATATCACCATTTAAGATTGCACTTAGATAACCATGTATAATGGTGATGGGAGTTTTGATATCATGGCCAATGTCAGACATAAGTCTAGTTCTATATTCAATTTCTTTTAAGTTTTCTTGTTTTAAATGATTTAACTTCTGAATCATATAGTTAAAAGCATCTCTTATATAAATAAACTCATTTTCTGCTTCAAGTTCAAGTCTAGCATTATAATCACCATTTCTAACCCGTCCTAAGGCTTTTGTTATTGTATAAATTGGTTTTGTTATCTTATTATTGATTTGTTTCGATAATAATAAGACAGTAGCCCAATACCCTACAAAAAAGAGCGTTACGGTAATAAAAATGATTCCTAACATCTCAATACCTACATCGAAAACATTTAAAATAGTTGACGTAATTTGAACCTTTTCTGATGGTATAAATGCAATGCATGCATAATCGTTACCATCCATAGCAATAAAGTTCTTCATAGATGCGTATAATTTACCATTACTGCTTTCATAAGTGCCATTTACCAATGAAGCCATATCAATAGCCGATAATTTAGTTAAATGAATTGGATCCTTTCCTTTTACATAAATAACATTTAATTCTTCATCTACTATATAAATAAACCCATTAATTTTTTCAATCTTTGAAATATCTATATTCTTATAATCCGAAATGGTTATTCCTTCTGCAAAATACTGCCCTGCAATATGAATCACATAGTCCTCCCATATAATCCCTGCAACCATTGATGTAACTTGATAGATTACGATTATGATTACGGAGAACATAATATAGTTTTTTATTATAAGAATATTGGTTTTTTTAATTTTACTTTTCCTAATTTTGCTTTTCTTCAAATTTATACCCTAACCCTCTTATTGTTTTGATATATCTTGGTTCCTTAGGATTGTCTTCAATCTTGTCTCGTAATTTACTGATATATACCATAATTGTATTTTCAGAGTATAATATATCCTCTTCCCAAACATGAGTAAATAATTGTTTCTTTGTATATACTCTTCCTGGAGATGACATTAAAAACTTTAATAACTTATATTCCATATAGGTGAGATCTACATAGCTCTCCTTTTTAATTAGTTGACATTCTCTACATTTTAAATGCAAATCCTGGAGTCTTATATCTGCTTCTGCCTCGCTTGTATCACCTGCACCAAGTTTGTGAAATCTTCTAAGCTGTGCCTTAATTCTTGCCATCAATTCTAATGGATTAAAAGGTTTCGTAACATAATCATCAGCTCCCAAGTTAAGACCTAATATAATATCATTATCCATATTCTTTGAGGATAAAATAATAATAGGTAAATTGCAATGTTCTCTCACCTTTTTCAAAACTTCATAACCATTTATTATAGGTATCATAATATCCAATACGATTACATCAATTTTTTCCTCGTTAAGTATTTGAATTGCCCTTCTCCCATCATTGGCAATTATATAATTAAACTGTTCGATTTCTAAATAGAGCTTTATTAATTCAACAATATCGACGCTATCCTCTACAACTAAAATTGTTGGCTTCTGTTCCATTTTTACCCCTCATAAAATATAGAATCATTTGATTATATTAATGTATAATATCTTACCATTTTTTCTATATAATGTAAATTTTTATTTATGTAAATATGTGGATTTTGACATATATTCATGTAGGTATTTTTACCCATTACAAGCTTAAGATTTTATGAATTATGAATATCACTATGGCTCCTTTCTTATTTTTATTGAAAATTTTTGTCTGTTATGCAACAATACAACTAATGGTAGATTATTTTACAACCTACAGATGATATAACTCAACAATCAATCGATTCATTCTGTAACTCTTTCATGCAATAATAGTTATATAAATATTACTTTATTATATAAGTTTGAAAGGAAGGTATTTATTATGGCAAGTACGTTAGGTTCAAGAATTGGAGAATTTAGAAGAAAGAAAGGTATAACACAAGATCAGCTTGCAGAAACAATAGGTGTTTCATCCCAAGCAGTAAGTAAATGGGAAAATGATTTATCCTGTCCAGATATCGCTTTACTTCCACAACTAGCAGATTACTTTACTATTTCAATAGATGAGCTTCTTCGAGGTAGTAAGGCTCAGGCTGTATGTGTTGTATCAGAAGAAGAGCGAAAAGATTTTAATAAGATGATATTAAAAGTTTATGTTAACAGCAAAGAAGGTGATCTTGTAAAAGTGAATTTACCCCTTGGATTGCTTAAAGTAGCCTTAGAAATCGGAATGCAACTACCTCAGATATCATGTCATGATGCCATTAAAGACATTGATTTACAGACAATCTTACTAATGGCTGAACGTGGGGTCATTGGTAAGATTGTAGAAATTACAAGTGCTAACGGTGATACTGTTGAAGTATATATTGAATAAATGGAGAGTGATTATGAAAATAATAATTGAATCAAGTGGACATCACTTTACCATACCACTACCAATAAGATTAGCCTTAAATGGCATTACTTTTCGAATCTTTACACGTTATATAAAACAACACCACAATTTTTTACTACAAGAAAGAGATCTAAAAGCTGTCAAAAATGAGTTAGTAAATATAAAAAAGGTATTTGGTAAATTCGAACTTGTTGATGTAAGAAGTAGTGATGGTAGTAGATTTAGTATTATTCTTTAATAAGCTTAATCATTAGACCTATAGATTCATTACCTAGGGAGAATAATGGATGTAATTTATAAGGGAGAGTCTCCGTACTCTCCCTTATTTTTAGCCTTATTAATTTTTATATTAATATTTTTCTCTACAAATTCGTATTGTAACCAATATTTACCATCACCTTCTTAAATTTTCATCTCATAATAAATAACTACCCTATAACCTTCTTCCGTTTTCATATTATAATTAATATTTACTCTATAACCTTCTTCCATTTTTATATCATAATAAATAGTTGAAATGCAAGCTTTTATCTATTTATATACTAAATTGTGAATTCTGTAGTTTTAGGTGAAAATTATTTATTTAACTAAATTATATTAATTAAGATAAAATACTCTTTATTCTTTCGATAAGTCTTTTCGCTGCTTTCTGGTTTGTAATTACAGATGGATGAAAATCAGAAGCATATCCATCTTCCTCTACTTGCACATCAAACTTCATTGTCGAGATTTTATCATCAGCTGTTACTTTTGTATATTCCTTCACAGCTTTTTCTATGTAGGGATATAAACGATCTCCCATCATACCAAACACGCATAAAATATTGGCGTCTTTATTTTTATTTCTTACTTCTTTTAAAAATTCAGTATAGCCAACTTGATACACTTCTTGTCTCTCACTAAAATCTTTACACCATGAATCATCATTGGTTCCTAGATTAATAACAATTACATCGGGTATAAATTGATTGTGATTCCATACAATATCAGAAGGGGTTTTTCCACCATCAAAGTTAGTATAGGAGAAACCGAATTTACTATAATATTGTGGAATTGTTTGTCTCATATCCCTAGCGTCTGTTGTATATCCACTAGCAATTCCATACCCACTGATGCTTACCATACTATAATCTGCATCCAGTTCTTTTGCAGTTAAATAAGCATATGCCTTGGTCACATCCTCCGTCTCAGTCGTAAAGCTACGTGTTCCACTTGTGTCATCAATTCCATATCCACAAGTAATTGAGTCACCAATAAATTCAATCTTATATGGTTTTTTATCAGTAGGTAAAATATCACTTCCTGCAATCATTATATCCTTAACTCCGCATATGGACATAGCTGTTTCTGATAATTTTATTATCTGTATGGTAACTGTCCTCTCAGATTCACTATCAAGTACCACATAGGATTTTGACTCCTGATCCATGATGTCATCTACAACACGGACCTCATTCATGTATATCCCAAAACGTGCAGGATTTATACACCCTCTTCTAGCATTACTATCACCTGTAATAGTGATTTCACACTTATTTCCAGTAAATGAAAATTCAATACCAGAACCAGAATATGCCATCCATATAATATCATTGGATTGATAGGTTCTACCTATGTGCTTTACTTTTTCTTCTTTGTTTTCTATCCTATTCATGCTGTAATTCTCCCAGATTTTCATTATATAATAGTGTTAACATATACCAATCGATACATATTTTATCATATCACATGAAAAATAAAATGTACATCATCTATATTACTACTGTAAATGCTCCAAAATAACAAATAAACTCCGAGGTTTACTTTACTCCAAGCTTTTTATCCACATTTAACTCCTACTTTCGAGGTAAATACATTTTATACCATTCTTTCTATTTCTTTTTATCTTACAAGGTGTTATCTTAATTATAGAGTAAATGCGCATCCTCTTCTCACTTATAAATTATTAGTTAAGGAAAATATTTCTGGGTAAGAAAAGATTTCCTTAAAAAGAAAGGATAGGTTAGTTGTGAATAAAGATTTATATTTAAAAGGAATACTTCCAAAGACTGTATGTATGACACCGGAAGGCTTTATTGCAGATGAATTATCAGTAGATGAATTTCAAAAGATTCATAAAGAATTTTTTAAAGTAATATTTGAAGTTAGTAAGGCTAACATCGATGGAATTTATGGTTACGGATTAATAATGGATGATCTAAAAACTAAATATAATACTTGTAAGGAGTATTTAGAAGATAACTTTCGTGATGATAGGGATGATTACTGGTATCATTGGAAGGAGATGTTTGATACTACTGTATTAAAGGAAGAGTTCTTTTACAAATATTATAATAAGATGATGGAGAAATTAGAATTTTGTGAAGGGCAGCGTTATCTTATAAATAATAATACATGGTTTAGCTATATGATAACTGATGGGAAAACACTTACTGGTTTACCTGATTGGAGTAATGCCAGCATAGGTGATTTCTTAATTGATTTTGCTATTATGGACTTAAATAAACCCTATTTAAAAATCCCAGAATTATTAGCTCGTTATTGTTTAGAAGAAGGTATCCAGATACCTAACTTTAAAGAACGTTTCCTATGTATGGCTTATTTTAAGGGAATTGATTGCTTAAGATGGCATGCTTCCATCGATGATTTAGAATCCTGCACCTCCATAGTTAAGTCCATTGGGGAACTTGAAGAACGTATTAATGCTATTGAGGATTTATAAAGTTATATCTCATCTACCTTCCTTACTATTTAGTTATAAAACTCATATGATTGGAGAACAACTATGAAATATGAAAAAGCGAAAGACATATTACCTCCTGCATTATTAAAGGAAGTTCAGAAATATGCTCAAGGAAAGCTTCTATATATACCATTAATGGAAGAGAAGAAAAATTGGGGTGAAGCTTCTGGCTATCGGCAGAAACTACTAAAAAGAAATCATATGATATATAATAAATACTCACATGGCATTAGTATATCTGAATTAGCTGACGAATATTTTTTGTCCATTGATGCAATAAAAAAAATAATCTATTCGAAAAAGAAGACTGATATTCTCCACTATGAGCCTACCTTAACATCAGCAAAAAGCTACTCTGAAGCAGGGCTGTCAGAAGAATGGATTCAATCATATCTTATGTTTACACGAAAAAATTTGGATCTCTTAGAAGAATTAAACATCTCAGATTGCTATTATTTTGGAATTATTAAATTACCACTGAGACTGATTAGAGAAGATTATAATTCATCTATTATGTCATCTATACCGTTACCTGAAGATGAAATTAACTTATATGAATCTCCACCACTTATCATACAATTTAGAAATAAAAAATTTATAGTAAATGAGGACATCTCATTGTTCCTTACTTTAAAAACAAAAAGACTTAATTCCTACCCTGTGTATATATGGATCAAGGATATAGTGGATTACAAGTTTTTTATGGATAACTATAGTAGATCCTTGATTTATTATTAACTTCCAAAGATATTTACTGACTTATAAAGCATTTAGCTATTTTTTATTGACAGAATATTTGTTCTGGAATATAATATATTTATATAGAAGCAATCGCCACGTAGTGGTTAGCTTCTCATCTTGTTATAAGAAATAACTGTCTGAGCTCGCCAAAGTCCAGGACAGTTATTTTTTTGGCTTGTTATTATTGTTAAGATACGTTAGCAATGCTATCAATAACGCTCCAAATGTCAACATTAATGACAATGTTTCGTATGTAGTCTGCATAGCATCCCCTCCCTTCTCTGAGAGGTTAACACACCCTGTACTCGATTGCTTCTTAGATGTATTTTACCATATCATTCTAATAATAGCAATATATTTTCGAACATTTGTTCTGATTTATTCAAGGAAAATAATCTGACCATTTTCGATACCATACCCGGTTCCATAGGTATCAAATGTTATTTTCTCTTCTGCTATATCATAGATAGCATAATACTCCACTTTTTGAGATGTTTTACATAGTAATACAAATTGTTTATTATTTATCCATTCAATACCATATATATTAGTTACGATACTTTGTGAATCGATAAGATCTTCGATAACACCTCGACCTAAATTGTCATAACCAAAACCAAAATACTCATCATTATCACTCTTATCTGATATTATGGCATAACAATCACCTATCAAATTAAACTTTTTATATCTAGTTATGTTATGCTCCATACTGTTCTTTGTAATATTTGTAATCCTATCAATTGCATCATGATTTAATAACTTAGATTTATCAAAGAGCAAATAAGGAGTATCTAAATATTCATTTTTCTCAAGCAAATCAAGGCTTACACAATTACTTAGATAAATCTGTTCATTATCCGTTATCGCATAGCTAAAGTAACTATCTTTAATTTCATTACTCGGTGCAGCAAACTTATCTCTCGTTGAATCTACCCTTAAATGGTATCTTCCATTATAATTATTTTCATAAATAACATCCTGAATAATCGGATCCCCTTCTTCTGTAAAATACATGATACGTAACATTGTATTTGCATTACGTTCTATTTTATTAAAAAAGTTATCTATCTTATCTATA
The DNA here is from genome assembly GCA_023424235.1 of Bacillota bacterium. Lineage (GTDB taxonomy): Bacteria > Bacillota > Clostridia > Lachnospirales > Lachnospiraceae > Anaerocolumna. Next base: position 6,062 of record JAFAEB010000090.1, on the reverse strand, counting down.
TTATAATCTCCATCCAATGAAAAGATAATAACTCCATCTTTTTTTGCATCATCAATAGAATACTCCTTGGGTACATCACCTATATCTACATATCCAAATGGGGTGTCCTGTGAAATATTCGATTGACCTAATATGAATGTGGTATAATAATATTTATTTCCTATCGATTTAACAATTCGGTATTCACCGTCTGTAAATTGGTAATCAAAAATTGACAGGTCAATTGTATCTGTTGAGCTAGCTCTTGGTGGTAGAATATAACCAATAGCAATCCAAGCAGCATCTGCTTTATATGGTATCTGATACCAAGTATCATCTAGTTTCACTTCTAATGAATATTCCTTACCAAAGGTAAATTCATTCTCTGTCATATTCTCAATAAAGTAGGTAAACTGCATAATATCTTTATTGTAAGTTTGATACTCTGTAGATAATACAATCTCCTGATTTTCATCAAATACAATGTCTGATTCTACTAAATTCATAATTTTCTTCTTATCCCAATCCATTAATAGTAATAGGATAACTAGAGAAAGTAACAAAATACCAAATAAGATGAAATAAATTTTTTTACTCTTCTTTATATTCATTTATAGCTCCTTTCCAGCTTAGTTTATCAATTCACGAAATGATCGAATATCTAAAATTGGTAATTGTTCCATATTTTGATTCTTATTAACATTATACCAAATTACATTTAAGCCTGCATTTATTCCACCCTTAATATCAGTCTGATAATCATTCCCTATATAAGTAATATTTTTTCTGTTACAGTGAGGATTATCGATTAAAATCTTATTTATTCCATATTCAAAGAACTTTAATGATGGTTTTCTATATCCATATTCAGAACTACAATATACTTCCTTAAAGAAATGCAAGATATTAAAATCCTCTAAAAGTCGCTTTGTAGATATCGTACTAAAAATGGTATTCGATAATATATACATACTAATATTATTCTTATTTAAAAAGGTAAGATAATCTATAACTTCATCAAGTATAGCAACTTTCTGAGTGTGTAACATAAACTGATAATCCAACTCATCAAGGTTCATATTTGTTGTTACACTAAACTTTTCAAATAGTAAAGGAATCTCCTTCCTTATAAATGAAAGCTCTTCAAAAGTTATAATACGATTATGAAACATTGGTATTAAACTATTTGCAAACGTTAGCAATTCATCTTTTGTACAATACTTATAGAATATAGATTTATACAGAAAATCTAATCCTAGGTCAAAATCAAAAGCTTCATCTTTTAGAATCGTATCATATAGATCAAACATTACCACTTTCATATCCCACCTGCTTTCTTTACTATATTTACCACTATATTTTATCAGTTATTTTTATGAATGGCAATAAAAACGGAAAGCAGGAATCATTTCAGATTACTGCTATAAACGCTCATACTTATCTTATAAATTTATCATATATAACTATATTCTACATCATATTACTATCTGTGTTCTACTTTTATAAAAATTGGATTCGTAACTGCCAAACAAGAACAATCCTCTTTAACCATAAAAACAATATAAGCATTATCCTTTATATTAGTTGAATAGCTACCGCTATAATCATAATATCCTAACTCATTTTTTTCCACATCTGCTAATGTTATCTTCTCGCAATCTGTACTACTTTTCCAGAAATGTAATGTCTTTAATTTACGATTAGATAGGATGGTTATATCTATATCGATATTGCTTGTAGAGTAAGCTATAGTAACTGTTTCACCAATCCCTTTTCCATTAATAGAAGGTATTAATATTGGACCATTGGTCAAAAAGCTATGCCCACTTCTTAACTCCTTAAGAATAAGGTCTGCCGTTAAGTTCTTTTTATTACTATGTATATAGGTTCTTACACCTCCACTAGAAGATGCATACAGATTAGACTTTTTATAAGTCGGTAGCGCTGCCATAACCATATGTAAAAATTCATCTGCAAGTTTTTTTTCTTCTTCGCTAAAATTATCATAAATTTTAAGTATATTACTCATGTAATCTATGATTTCATCAATTTTTGATAAGATAAAATTACCATTAATATCGTGAGTATCACTACCAGTGGTAGCTGGTATAAAGCGACCCTCATCTAGTAAAGAAAGCCATAAGATAAATGCTTTATGATTCGGTGTAAATAACTCTAAGGGATAAGCACCATTCCACACTTCAATTGTATCAAATATATCTATAATGTCAGTATAATTTGGATTAAATGATATTGCAGCTTGTGCATCTCTTGGATGATTTAATTGCGCTAATCCTTTCAGTTCCTTAATTCTATCCGTAATTCTTATAAATTCAGCACGAAGATATTCATCACTACGATCTTTTCTACTAGGAATATTGTATATAATATCTTTCTTTACACCTAATGCCAATACATGACCATTGGATGTTGATATTTCTTTCGATATTATAGGTACAAAGTCAGCCTCTTCTGTACTTACCCATTCGTTATGATTTAGTATATTATGGTGGTCACTTAAAGCACCAAAGGATAAGCCAGCAGCTAGCATAGACTGTTTAACCTCACTTACTTGATCCACTACAAAATCTGTGCCACCATATAGTGGACTTGAGTAGACACTGTGATGATGTAAATCCCCTGCATAATATCCTAAACTTTTTAAATCGATAAACTGACGAAGTATTATATTTAAGTCTACTTCTGAATCAATAACATCAAGTTTTATATATTTTAATTCATATTCGGAACCCTTAGAAATAAATATTTCATACTTTCCTTTCGGCAAATAAAGGGAAGCCATTCCTTTTTCATTACTTACACGTCTATGAAAATATAGTTGATTTCTTAGCACTTTCATGTCGTGTTGATTTATTGGATTATCAAGTACACTAGCTTCATTACAAGAATGTACTCTTATATCAGCGACTAAAGGTTCCATAGATTCATTATATACATAAAAATTACACTTAAATCCTATGTTATTTTGATCGGTTCCTTTTCTCGTTTCAGCAAACTTTAGATATTTTTCTAATAGCTTACTTTCATCATCACTGTCTACATTCTCATGGTTCAATAAAATTTGATTCATTATACTTGCATCCATTGTATCCAGCAATGTCTGTATATAGGTAAGATCGCTATATTTATCATTCTCTTGTTTATTAAAGGCTGCTAATCCAGCGATTAGCTCCCATGTTTTCATCGTCCCCATAACTACCTCGATTCCTATTATGCTTTATCTTTCGTATACTACATTTCTTTTGCTAATACCTTTAATACTTCTCCAATGTACATGGTATGAAAATCTTTCATTGGATAATTTAATGATACAAGGGATTTATCTATGAAAGCATCCTCAGTAAAAGGTGAAGCAAATAAAGATTTACAAAGTATTATCTTACTAGCTTCTTTAAAATATGGTATACCATCCATATACTCCACAGTTAGCTTAGAGTTCGTAATCTTATCTTCCTCTCTCCCAGATACCTTGCCTAAATAAGCTAATGTTTTTTTATAAGATTCATCAAAAAAGCATAAAGAATATTCTTTACTAGCATCTACAAATTCTTTTGTATAACGTTGTGGTCTTATTACAATATAAGAAACATTTTTGTTCCACATTACACCTAGTCCACCCCAAGACGCAGTCATAGTATTAACTTTATCATCTTGTTTAGCTGTTATTAACATCCATTCTTTGCCGATCATAGTGAATGGATTTCCTGAAAGTTTATCCGCAGTTATTTCTTTAAACTGTTCCATGTTATCCTCCTAATATAAATCACAAGTCTTCCTGTCATTCATGAAATAGATTACTAGTTATAACGATTCAACCTATTAAGATATTATACTTTATAAACTCTTACATAACAAGATCATCCAATTACCTTCTTGGAATCTACCTTTCTATTTAAGATTTCAACCATTATGAACATTAAAACAAGTATACTACCTATAAATATTGGCATAATGTTATAGCCAATCGCTGATGCAATAGCACCAAAGAGCGGTGGTATCAAAGTACTACCAACGTATGCAGAAGCCATCTGTATACCCATAATTGACTGTGAGTATTCTTTACCAAAGTTAACAGGTGTCTCATGAAGTAAACTTGGAAATATAGGTGCACATCCAATCCCTATCATAATAAACCCTATAAGTAAAGTAATATTATTAAGTGGTAATAATAATAGTATAATTCCAAATGCAATAAAAACTTCACCAAGTCGTACCATTTTTCTATTATTTAATTTATAAGTAATAAATCCAGAAATAAATCTGCCAAAAGTTATACCAAAATAAAAGAAGGAAGTCCATTTAGCAGCTGTTTCGGCTGGTATTCCATAAGTTCTAACAACAAAGCTACTACCCCATAATCCTGTTGTTGCTTCAATGGAACAATAACAGAAAAATGCAATTAGTGCTTGCTTTGCTCCAGTAAGTTTTATTACTTCTGTTAACTTTAAGCTTTTTTGCTCCTTCACTACATCCTTGTTATCATTTTGCTCATTTATGAACGCTGTGTTTGATATATTTAAAACTTTTTTCCAAAGAGGTAGAGTAAAAATTAATATGGCTAGTAGTATAAATTGAATAATTGCAACAATACGATAACCTAACTGAAAAATCGCTCCTGATTCTAAACAATAAGACATAATTATTGGACCTGTCATAGCACCAATTCCCCAAAAACAATGAAGCCAACTCATATGTTTTGCTTTATAGTGCAATGCAACATAATTATTTAATGCTGCATCTACAGAACCAGCTCCTAGTCCTAGTGGAATTCCAAAAATACATAATTGATAATATTCGCGACTAAATGAAAAACCAACTAATGCTCCTGCTGTAAGTAATACACTAATGACTGTAACAAGTCCTGTACCAAATTTCTTTATAAGTTTATCACTAAACATACTAGAAACAATCGTTCCTCCAGCTATTATCATTGATACAATGCCTGCAAAGGATATTGGTACCCTCATAGTAGGATACATAGTTGGCCATGCAGAACCAAGTAATGAATCCGGAAGTCCAATACTAATAAATGCTAAATATATAATAATTAATAAAATAGTTAAAACCATGCTACATTCCCCTCTTCTTTGTGAAATTATCCTAATGCTATTTGATATCATATAAAATCCATCATGTAAACTATAACATATACCCATTAATGTTAGGAATTATATAAAAAGTATAGTATCTTAATTATAGTTCGAATTATGTAATATGCAATATATATTTGATATGATTCCTCTAGACAGTAGCAATATATAACTCATTAATAAAGGAACCGTTACAATTCCTTTATTAATGTTCTTAACTTTATATTATTTCACACAAAAACCTCCTTGCATAATCGTAGCAAGGAGGTTAAATTATCACTATGTTATTTGCTTAATCCTGATCATCATCGTCATCATCGTCGTCATCTTTTTTATTATCTTTGTCGTCATCCTTGTCATCATCATCATCATCTTGATAATCCTCATAGATGTCGTCATCCTTATCTTTTATATCTTTGACTTTCTTTCCTTGGGAATTACTCTCAGGTTTAATTATAATATTATTTCCAGTTACTTTACTTGTAACTGGTTCAATCTCATAATCAATCACAGTACCATCCGTTGCATTGATTGTATATTCGTACTCATTATCTTTTGTTTCAAACTCAACTTCATAAACTGCAACATTATCTTCCACATCAAATTCTACTTTCATTTTTCTCGCATCTTGCACAGTAACTTTTGCATGTTCAAATGCTAGAGTTCTTGCTTTTACTTTACCAATATAATTTGATTTATTGGAAGAAGGATTTGTTGTATTCTTTTTATCTGATGTATCATTTTTCTTCGTTTCTGTCTTTTTTGCTTCTGATTCATGTTCAATAACCGAACCATCTAAAGCATTAATTTCATATTCATACTTAATGTTATTGGCTATAAATTCAATATCATAAATTGATAAATTATCTTCCTTATCTAGCTTAATTTCTAAATTTGAAACTTGAGATTCTGTAACTTTTGCATGGGAAAAAGCAGCTGATTTTGCTTTATCTTCACCAATAAGGGCAGAAG
>JAFAEB010000055.1 GCA_023424235.1 Bacillota bacterium | reverse complement strand
AGTTAATACCGTCTGCACCAATATGAGCTAGAATATTTGTATTATAGTTCTCTGCCAAATCCTCCATCTCATTTGATGTCATGTAATAAAACAAATCATCTCTTGATTTATTGTTATGATACTCTACTACTGAATCAACGGTAAGCTGATCATTTCCTAAACCCATAAGAGTAACAGCCATGTTATTTATATAAGAAATAACTAGAATACCCATCTTCTTTAATACCCTTAGACATTCTTTCATGGCTCTATTTCTTTCATTTTCACCTAGGTGATAAAATGCTCCCATACATAGAACAACATCAAAGGTTTCATCAGAATATGTTGATAAATTAGTAACATCATTCACACAATAATCCTTTAGCACAGGATTAGCCCTTTGCTTTTCACCTATGATGTCTACATTATGAGGGACGATGTCACTAGCAATCACTTTATGACCAAGTTCCGCTAATTTAAATGCATAATTACCTGTACCTGCACACCCATCCAAGATCAATGAGTTCGGTTTTATATATTTTTCTAAATACCTAATCGTAGTTAGCCATTCAATTCTATGAACGTTATCACGTTGTAGTCTTCCTTCTTCGTCATACCCCTTATAATATTCAATAATATTCTCCATATCCCCACCTCATTTTACATCACCAATTATTAACCGCATGCTCTGCAAATGCGAGTACATTACTTATTTCTAATTTCCTACCATCATTTAGGGTAACATATCCTGTAAATTCTCCAAACATTTGATGACAACAGTTATCCACCCACAATAACTTGACTTTAGTGGTTCTATCATAAGTAGGGGTTAGTATTAAGTCCACCTTACTCTCATCATCATAAATATGCCAAGGTTTCATATAATCCTCTTCATGCTTAATAACTACATTGTAAAGCTTAATTACCTCATCCCCATAAAATATAACATTCTCCGTTCCGTGTTCAGGATTACCAAAACCGCAGCCTAGATTAAAGCCAAATATTTTACCATCTACATAGCCTGTTCCATTACTCCAGTACCATTCATTATGAAATGGCCATACACCTCGTCCCCAATCTAGTAAACCAAAGGAATTATCTTTCGAAAAGCTATAGCTTCCATCTTTATAAGTAACCTCTCCTTCTGCTGTCATACAGTTTATCTTTTGATTATAATAAAATGCCGTTTTTGATTCCTTAAAAGGAATATTAACTACAATTGATTTATTCGTTTGTCTTGTCAACTTAATTTTAGCTTTAAAGTCATCCCATCTACATATAAGATATCTTTTATCTCCTTTTGTTTCAAAACGAATCATTCGATTTCCATGTCCATAGGATAAGATATGATCTACTTCTTGGTCACTGGGCATATGTAAGGAGTTAAAAGGAAGAGGTAATATTGTCCCTCGCTCTGCTAATTTAACACCTTCTTTAAAATCAAAAAGCATGACTCCTACTTGCCCAGCATAGGAAGCATGGCCAATGGTAAATTGAAGACACATTTTATCATCAGATACTTGATAAAAGTCCCATTCTTTTATTCTGTAAAATGGTGCTTTAATTGCTTTTCTATCATACTTTAATATACTCTTAAAAGAATAACCTGGTATTGGTGAACCATCTTTTCGTAAAACAGGACCAGGAATTAAAAACTGCTTTTGCATATAAAACTCCTTTCAGATATATATATATAAATAAAAATTTGTATCATCATAAATTTAACATTAGATTTAATGTCTTTATTTTTCAAATTTTTATATCAGTGTTTAAGTCTTTATTTTCACATTTAATATCAGTGTATAAAACTTTTTTACACACTTTTATATATCAGTGTATAATTCTTTTATTCAAACTATTATCGAATATTTCTTTCTTTATGTAATCGATTTGCTGGTATTAATGGTAAATAAGTAAATAAGGTAAGTAGTGCTGAAATGATAATTAGCATCTCATTGGGAACCATGCCTAGTTCACCATTTACTGTCTTTTCTACACCCCATTTATTAATTACAATACTTGAAATGAAAGGACCAACTATCATTGGAATGCATACAAAGAAGATTTGCTTCATTCCTTCATATTGTCCTCTCTGTTCTTCTGGGTACAGATTCTTAAACCATGCCGTTAAGGTTTGTAGAATGATAACATATCCTATACCAACAAAGAGCATACCTAGCCCTAAAACAAATAAAACCTTTGTAGAACTTATAATAATAAGACCTACAACATTAAATATGAGAGCACTACTAATAACCATAGCATTCTTACCACTGTTGATAAGCTTCGAAGCTGGTATGGTTAATAAAACTGCAAGTAATAGACTAATACCTTGAATGATACCAGTAAGATCATAATCCATTCCAATATAATTAACAAAATAAATGGTAATATAAGGGAAGTAAACATTGAAACCTATAAAGTAAACCATCATCACAGTAAATACCCAAAATAATTCTTTATGTTCAAATACTGTTTTATAGTTAAATATAGAAATAAACTGCTGCCAAAAACTTTCCTTTATTATATTAGGCTTTAAGGTTTTAGAATCTTCTAGGGTAAACAATGTTATAATACCAATAACTGCTACCAAAATACCAATGATAACAAAGAAACCAAAGAAATCAAGGGCCTTTATTATCATACCAGACACAACCGAACCGACAATAGTTGCTAATACTGGCATAGTTGCAAAGGCTCCACCAATTTGACCTCGATTACTCTCATCCGAAATATCGGTAGTCCATGCAGAAAAGGCACTATCATAACCTACTGACCCAAAAAAACTCATAATTGCATCCATTGCAATTACAAAGCATGCTGCTGCAATCATAGAACTCTTAGGTATAAACTCACCTAATCCAAAGGCTATGGTAAATACTCCCCACAAAATATAACCAATGGCAATGTAAGGCTTACGTTTACCTTTTCTATCACCTAGGGTTCCTACTAAATTCGTTGCAATCGTAGTTACCGTAGCACTAACTCCAACCATTACTGACACAATTACAGGGTTTGGAGCTATCTTGTTATACACAAAGGTATTAAACCATTGATTTTCAACATTCCAACATAATTGCCCTGCTAATCCCAATACCCATATTAAGGCCCAGTTCTTCTTCGATATCTTCCCCATATTAATTCTCCTAGTTATTTCATATTTTACATATAATGGTATAACAGATTTTTATATTACTCTAATGTAAGATCATTTTATAACTTTTACTTTTATCATGATTAATACGAAAAGATTGTTCATGATTATCATAATCATTCAATTTATTAAATCCATATCATAATGCATCATAGAAGAATACACCCTGTCCTGTTCCAATGTTATTCCCCTTCATAAGCCAATCTGCATATGCTCTTTGTATGGATGTGTTTCTTGGTAAATCTTTCGCTTCCTTTTCCCAATCCTTATAGAATACCCTCCATAAATCTTCTTTTTTATCATCTATTTCAGATGAAAATATATCAAAGAAGGACATAAACTTTAGGATATTAGAACCTTTAGGTAAAAACTCCTTATGTTCTGGATAAAGAAGCCATGAGTGGCATACGAAGGCAACTGGCCTATCTATAAAATGCTCCTTATAAAATTCTGCTGCTATTGCAAAGGATTTTTGGCAATCCTCATATAACAAAGGTCCCAATGATGGAATATGCATATTAATAACAACATCACCATTATTTAACTGATGTGTTCCATTGCTATAATCTTCATCAAATTCAATTAATTCATATTGCAAACGCCCTAATGCTATTAAGTTAAGATTAAAAAAGTCAATTTCCCACCAAGCAGCAGCAGTTCCCCATATCTCATGTAATTCTCTACATTCGAACAACTTAGCTCTAAGGTCGGACATTGAATTTAAATATATATCATATGAAAGATTTTTTTTCTCATATAACTCTCTTGTATGTATGGATAAAGCAATTAAATACAACATGTGAAGAGAATAGTTTGACATTTCTAATTGCTTGGCAATTTCATCTAACTTAGCAAATATACCTTGGTATTCTTCTTTCCCATTATGGTCCTTAAAATAATTAACTAACTCATTAAATTTACTGAAACATTCATCCTTCCTACTAAGTAGTTCATAATTCTTTATTAAATCCTCGATTGCTTCTTTGGGAAAATCAATTTCACTTAAAAATGATTCTATGTAACTTAACATGGAATGCTTCTCTCTTTCTGTGGTTAATTTTAATAATTATATTCAATATCTTACCATAATATTTGGTAAATGTCGATAATTCATATTTCCGAAATCTAAAAAAACCCTCACTTTAAACAATAGTGAGGGTTTCATTCAAGTTATATTATTATTGATATTAAATATATTTAGGTTACTAACAACTTATTTCTTAAATATCAGTATTACTTTTCGAAAATTTGATTTTTGTTACAATTTATCAACGTATCGTAGTGTGTTTATTGTGCAATATGTACTATTGTACTTGCTTGATTTGACAAAAAATAAGCCTAATAAATATAGTAGGCTATATCTATTAGGCAATTTACTCCACATCTTGGGGTAAGTGTAACAATTTTACTCTTTACATTTTAATCGTATAGCAATGTAATTTTCAACCTCTGTTTTATCAATCTCTAATGCTAAGGCTAATTCTCCATATAGACCATCTTCAGCCATGTTTAGATAATATTCATCACTGTTGGTTATTTTTTTTCCTTCTGCATTTTTTGCTTGTCTTCTTAGATTTATTTCCTTAATTATCTTAATTAACTCTCTACAATCACAGGTTTTTAAGGCATTTTTATAAGATTCTTCTCTTTTTCGTTCTTCTTGTATCCATAAAACTTCAATATTAGTAATATCATCTACAATTTCTAGGGCTTCTTCTTTTGTTATAATTGATCTCATAATAACTTTATCATTATCAATAGGAGTAAATACTCTACTTCCTTTCGTATATACTGGAGTTAATGTATAATATAATCTACCGTTTGAACTCCCATGATCAAGTGGTCCTATGGATTCTACTTTACATACGCCATTATTTCCATAAATAATATAATCTCCTACTGCAAACATTTTCTATCTCCTATTCTAAGAATTCAATCTCAATCGCGGATATCAAACCTCTAATTATGGCTTTTTTGCTATCCAATTGAGATGGAACAGTGATACGGTTGGTTACATCAATGTAAGGTTCAAATACTTGCCCATCCTTGCCCGCCTTCGATTTGATTGAATCTAGTTCATCGGACAAGTAAAGAAATTTATCACCTACCCATACTCCATAGATTTTTCGATTCTTTTTTCTTAAATTGTATTCCTTTGGCAATTCTAGTTTTGTCACATTTACATTATTTCTTGATTCACCTATTACAAACAATTGTCTTACCTTCTTTCCTAACATAAAAATACTACATTCTTAAATCAATAATGTTATTAATACCGGAGAAGACGTTTGTCCATCCGGTATTTATCCAGTTTATTAATTTGAATATTCTTGTTTTACAATTATAGTATACTTCTTTATCTTTAAAACAATGGGACAAGAAGTATACTATAATTGTAACATGTTTTAAAATTAAATGTCAGTGTTTAATAAATATAATTTTAATTTTTGTCACAAAGTATAAATATGTTATTCTGCTTTTGTTGTGCAATCTGTACATATATTGAGTTTTGCTAAAATATGGTTTTACTTCTTGTTGTTATAGCACTTTTTCACATCCAAAACTTCCTAAACAAAGAAAGCCTAACAAATACAGATTTTCTGTATCTATTAGGCTATTTCATCTACAATAGGAGATAAATATTCTTTTATTTTTACATATTCTTCTTTGGTTATGATTATTTTTGTACCTTTTTTTATAATGAAACCATTCTCGACCATTTTCTTTATTGAGCGGTTAATCGTCTTAATGCTAAGTCCAGTACGCTCAGATATTTCTTTTCTAGTTTGCGATATCATGATTTGATTGTTTTCCTTACTATTTTCATAAATTTCAGTGAACAAATATAGAATTCTATCCATTCCTTGTAGAAATAAAAACACTCTTTCTTTCCTGGCTTGCTCTAGTAGACTTTTCCCCATATCCTCTATTTCCATATGAAGTGCATTCATATCATTTAACATCCAAGCTTCATATTTACTTCGGGATATTTTTAACATAGTACAAGGGGTTACTGTCATTAAGGTAGTTTTAAACTGTTCAATTTTTAGAAGAATTTCCATTGCTCCAAAGGTTTTAACCTTATCAAACCAATTATAGTCATATACAATTCCAAAAATACGGTAATCAATCGCACGCACAGTTCCTTCAATTAAGATATATACGAACTTAATTTCCTTACCTTCTTCAATAAAAATGCTATTCTTATCTTTCTTTACAAGTTCCATTGATTCAAGGAACCATCTAGGTGCATTACTTAAATAACGATTTAGATAATCTCTTCTATCACCGCTCAATTTATTTATCGCATTCATTACAATATTAATATTACCTTCTTCAATCAATTAAATATCCCCGTTTCATTCATGATTTTAATCTAATATTATCATTTGTAAATAAAATAGCAATATTTTTATAACTTATTTTATATATTTTTTTATAATTTTAGAGAAAAATTGAATGGATGGTCCGGCACTTAAAGCAGTAATAATTGTTATAACACCTAATCGACCTCCTAAAATTACACCCAATAAAATCATAAATATATCGAATACAATCTTAGTTATACCATATTCTTTTTTCACTTTATCACTAATAACCATAACCAAACCGGTAAATGGATCTAATCCGATATCAACTGCAATATAGATGGCAACACCAATATATAATACAAGGCAGCCAATTACTACAGATAGTATACGAACAGCTAGTCCATCACCTAGAAATAATATAGTATATAATTTTGACCCCATATTTACAAAGAATCCATAAGGGAGTATATAAATTAAAGTTCCAATATTTAAATATTTTCTACCAATAAAAACTAACATTATAATTATTCCATAATTAACAAAATTAGAGGCAGTTCCTAGTTGAGCCGCGGATAATGATAATGCACTACGAACACCATCATATACAATACCAATTGGATCATTTCCTAATCTACTACTATTATTAAATGCCACGCCAATACCTACAAGACAGATTCCAATTAATGCATATAACATGCGTTTTATATCTATTTTCATTCAATTCCCCTTTAATCTAATTATTAAAGCATACAAAAGAGCTTCTTTTGTATGCTTTAATATTCATACATAATAACTTTTTACATTCTAACTCTTACCATGATTCAACTAAATGAATCTAATTGCCAAATTAAATCTCATTCTTTAAACGAATAGATCGAATGCTCTATTTAATCTATTTTTATATTTAATCTACTTACTTAATTTTATCTAATAATGATTCGCCAATTGCACCTTCTGGTTTCGCAACACCAAAATTATCTGCAATGGTAGCTCCAAGTGCTGCAAAATTATTAGTAGCTTCTATTGGTCCATTACCGCTTAAGGATGGTGAGTAAGCTATAAATGGAACCATTTCTCTTGTATGGTCTGTACCAGTATAGGTTGGATCATTACCATGGTCTGCTGTAAGGATAAGTAAGTCATCTTCTCTTAATTTATCTAAGAAGATTCCTAATTTCTCATCGAAACTCTCTATTTCCTTTGCATAACCAATTGGATCTCTTCTATGTCCCCAAAGAGCATCAAAGTCTACTAAGTTAACAAAGCATAATCCATTAAAGTCTTTATCTGCTAACTCGATGGTTTGTTCCATTCCATGAACACTACTTTTTGACTTATGTGCTTCTGTGATTCCTTCGCCATCAAATATATCATTGATTTTGCCTACACTAATTACATCAAATCCATTATCTTTTAGTGCATCTAAATAAGTTTTACCAAATGGTTTCAGTGCATAATCATGGCGATTACTTGTACGTTTAAATTCGCCTTTCTTTAAACCTACATAAGGTCTAGCAATAACACGACCTACTTTCCATTCATCTTTTAAAGTAATCTCTCTTGCAATTTCACACCAACGATAGATTTCTTCTAAACTAGTTGTCTCTTCATTTCCACAGATTTGCAATACTGAGTCAGCAGATGTATATACGATCATCGCTCCAGTATTAACTTGCTCTTCCCCAAGCTCATCTAGTATTTCTGTTCCGCTAGCACTCTTATTACCAATAATTTTCTTACCAGTTCTCTTCTCTAATTCATCAATTAGTTCTTTTGGAAAACCTGTCTCTGTAAATGTTTGAAATGGAGTATCAACCTTTAAACCCATAAGTTCCCAATGTCCAGTCATTGTGTCTTTACCGCGACTAATTTCAGACATTTTTGTATAATAAGCTAAGGGATTTTCGACTGCTTCAACATGTTTTATAGGATGCAAATTAGCTAATCCAAGTTTTTGTAAATTAGGTATATGAAAGGAATCAACCGATTCTGCGATATGACCTAACGTATCAACATCTATATCACCATATTGCTTGGAATCCTCCATTGCTCCAACTCCTAAGGAATCCAATACGATTGTAAAAATACGTTTATACTTTTTCATTTGGCACCTCTTTCTTTGCTATTTTTATTAATCATTTATCTATTTATATCTTTTACTTTTTCTTTAATCGATTTGTAATTACTATTTCATTTATCTATTTGATTATTATAAAATCTATTTTGCTTTTTCTTCACGAATTAGGTTACGAATTGCTTCAACAGCTGTCTTTATAGCAACTTCTGTATCATGTGCTTGTTCATTTGGTAAGCCTTTTTTAGCTCTTTCTTGATTCGCAACTACAAGGAAAATAGAACCTACTTTAACTCTTAGATAACTACCTACTACAAATAAAGCAGCAGATTCCATTTCAGATGCTAAACATCCAAGACGAAGCCATGCTTCCCATTTATTCATTAGATCATAGCTAACTGGCTTAGTTTCAGGTTGATGTTGTCCATAGAATGCATCTTTACATTGAACGACACCAACATGATGTGAAACATTAAGTTGTTTTGCAGCATTCATAAGTGCATTCACAATTGTTACGTCAGCAACAGCTGGGAATTCCATAGGAGCATATTCTCTACTTGTACCCTCCATACGTATTGCACCACTTGCAATTACTAAATCTCCTCCTTTTACTTCATCTTGCATACCACCGCAAGTTCCTACACGGATAAAAGTTTTAGCTCCACATTTCACTAATTCTTCCATTGCAATTGCTGCGGATGGTCCACCAATACCAGTAGAAGTAACACTTACTTTCACACCATCTAAATAACCGGTGTAAGTTACATATTCTCTACTGTCTGCTACAAGTTGTGCATTATCAAAATGCTTTGCTATTTTTTCACATCTTTTTGGGTCACCTGGTAAAATTACATATTCACCTACATCACCCTTACCTACTTGAATATGATACTCTTTTCCTGAACCTTCTGTATAATCTACCATGACGATTCCTCCTTGTAAATTAATATTATTGATTACAACTATTAAAGGACAACTGTCCTTAATTACATATTTATTTATTGATTAGATATTCTATCTTACAGATATCTAACATTATACCTAGTGATTTAATCTGTTTTCTATTATTTTAGTATGAATATACAAAGTAAAAAAGGTCATATGTCCCTTTTTATAAAATAATTAATTATTATAGAGTATTTTTAGGATTAAATACTCTTTTTATGTATGAATTAATTAATATATGTTCATATGCATATCTTTCCAGTTATTCATTTTAAATTAATTCAATGTTTTAGTACAGTGCATTAATAAACCTACCAAACTAATATTGATAGTTGATAGGTTCATAATTATATTAACATGTTACTTCGAATTATGCTCATAATGGGTACTATACTATTTCAGGAATTAAATTGACATACTCCACTGATATTCTACCACCATGATAAGAAATGTGATTTGTATAAGCTCATATAGTTCATCAGAAGTGGCGATACCTTTCTTTTTCTTTTGAAGGTTGTCCCAATTTAGGCTTGAATCAGAGTGTGGTGGATTGTACTGATTTCCAGTTGCGGTATGTTGAAGACAAGAGGTGTGGCATTTACAAAAGATTAAGTCAAAGAATTTGAAGTGAACATTCCAAGAGGAAGCAATAGCAAGTTGAATTAGTTGAGCATATTGGTAAATAAATGTTATTATTTATATTTTTTACCTATCCATGTATTTACAAATTTTCTTTATTGTAATATAATGGAATGCAGAGAGGGTTTATGATACTAGAGTTAATTAATTAATAAGGAGATGAAATATGATTAAGAGAACAAAAAAATTTGTAGCCATACTACTAAGTGCTATAGTTCTTCTTCCAACAGGAATTTCTGCAAAGGCAAGCCAAAATTATCATATGGTTATAAACCAAACTAACTTAGAAACACAAAACTATGATGCTCTCATTTCTAAAGAAGAAATAAGAGTAAAAAAAATCAATGCACTATATGATCAAAAACAAGAATTGCACAATCAATACACCCTATCTGGTGACACAAGTACATTGACTAAAATAAATAACATTGAATCTGAACTATCTCAACTTGGAGTTGCTTCTTATGATCTTAATTCCCTAAATAATAAGTTTAATAGTATTCAAAGCAACGGAAATATAGTTACACCTAATGTGACTGTGCCACCTAATCAATCTAATATAACATGGTCTACATACAGATATTATACAGTAATCTGGGGGAAATTGCATGAAATTCAGATTGTGATGGCAGAACCAACTTTAGTAAGAAGTGGACCTCTGAATAGTAGAAATGAAAATCCCGTAACAACTGTAAACTATGGTAATGGAATTATAGCTGCAGCTTTGACAGCAATTGATATCGCTGCTGGTGAACTTGCTGGTAAAATACCAGGAGGCAATGTTTTTAAATCATTATATGATATTGCTAAAAATACAAGCGGTGCTCTTCAATCAAACCAAGTAGTAAAATCTGTAGAATATAATACAACTTCAATCGCAGCTGCAACTTTTAAATATGGATTTATTAAATTAGATGGTCAAGCTGATTGGCAGCAAAATTATATATATATAGGTAATAGTGTTATTATGAGTTATCAATTAACATTAAGTGCAAACACTATGGTTAACGGTGTTGTTACACCAAAATTTATTAACCATGTTGAAACTGTTACTCATAAATCTAGCAACTACGATAATCTATCTTTAAGAGTAGTAAGCGCACCTGCATATCCGAATGCTTATGCAATATACAGTATTAATGAGCCACTAAGAACTATACCATTTAAAGTTATGGGCAATACATTCTTACATTATGTAACCGGACCGACATATTCAGAACATGGATTGAATATGTATGAACTATATATTTATAATTAGGATGAAAGAACATGATTAAAAAAAATAAACAATACATTACATTTTCAGTAATTTTTATAGTTGCCATTATTATAGCTATTTTCACCTATCAAAAGTACTCTGCCCTAGTAAATAAGACTTACACTGGTGTAATCATAAATAAAGAGACTATGAAAGTTAAAGAGATTGTAACTACCACTATTAACGGAAAAATAGAAAAAACTGAAAATGGATTTTATTTTAATGGTAAGATTTCTGTCGATGAACTAGATTATACTCAAGGCACCGAAGGTATGTTAAGGTATTATACTAATATCGTTAACGATTATAGGTTTGAGTATGGTATAATTAGCTATCCAGTTAATGTGTTGATAAATGATACAATTACACCTTACTTTGCACAGATAAACACAGTGTATACTAATTCAAATATGGATTATCTTATTCTATCCAATTTTGATACCACTTTAAAAGAAGATATTATCAGTGCTGAAAATGGGGTATATATAACCAATAATGATGATATAATAGTATTTCCTGCCACAGATGAAACAAGTGCTATATCATTATTAAATGAAAAAAAGTTATTTTTTACAAAATAACAGATTAATAGTAACTTACAGATATATTGTAAATTCTCTCTAGTAAATATTGTATAATAAAATTATCACAATTAGTAAATTACTACACTAAGGAATATTATTGTACCTATGGATCAAAAAAAGCATTAAAAGGCTATTTAAAGTCTTTCGATGCTTTTTTATCTTTCTACAATTTATATACCCACAAATCTCGGTATCTTATTTTACTTTTAATCTTAATACTGTAAAGGAATAAGGTAAATAGCTTAATGTAACTGTATTACTTATTCCTTCTATTCTTTTTTCAACCATAGTGATTTTACTTTCATCTATGGTGTTATAATCTGTTAATTCTTTTGAAGCTAGCTCATATGAGATTGCAGTAGAAGCTAGTTTATATGCTTCATCGATTTGTAATGTAATATCTAGCGCTGTGCTATTTTTATTAATTACCTTTACAATAATCTCATTATTCTCTTCATCATAGGAGGTAGTTGAATATACTCCTTCTACAGCATCTAATTTCGATGTAAGTGTGTAAGTACCCATATTGTTACCATACATTTTTTGAACATAGTAACTAGGTGTTCCATATGCTTTACAATCATCAAACCAGATTAAATCTGGAGACCATTGGGTATAGCTAAGTCTTGCCACTAAAGGTGCGTAAGCTGCTAAAACTACCACATCTGCATTCTTCTCTAGCCCTGTCATAAACGCTGCTTCAGCTAAGGCAGCTTCCATCGAGTTTACCTCGGGACGATTCATACCACTTCCTACATGTGCTGCATATTCGCCTGCGAACACTTTAACATCACGAGGGTAATTATCATAAAAATCAATATTATCATAGCACCATTGTGGTGGAACATAATAATGTTCATCAATTGCAGCTGTAAAATCAGGATTTTCCTTTGCTTTTTCGCGAATCCATTTCCAAGCCTTATCATAGGTTTCTGATTTTACATTTGGACCAGCAGAACTAATTAATTTAATCTCTGGATATTTACTATGAATTGCTTTTTCAAATAATTCATAACGTTTAAAGTAATCAACTTCAGAAGTTTCCCATTGTTCATTACCTATACCAAGATACTCCAAGCCAAATGGCTCACTATGTCCCATTTCAATACGCTTTCTACCCCACTCAGTGCTCTCATCCCCGTTAGCAAATTCAATTAAGTCAAGAGCATCTTGAATGAATTCATTAAATTCCTCACTATCAGCAGACACCTTTTCTGTGGACTGATATTGGCATGCTAAACCAACATTTAAGATTGGTATTGGTTTCGCTTCTAAGAATTCACTAAGTAAAAAGTATTCAAAGTATCCAAGGCCTAGTGTTTGATTATAATGTGAGTAAGGTCCTTCAAAATGATTTTCTTTTGAATTTCCATGTACTGCCCAACGATTCCAATTTGCTTTTCTATGTTCGTTAGGACCAATACTTTCTTTCCATTTATAACGATTACTAAGTTCATTACCTTCTACGATACAGCCTCCAGGGAATCGTAAGAATCCTGGTTTTATATCCTTTAGTAATTCGGTTAAATCTCTTCTAAAAAGACCAAGAACAGCATCTGCTGGCATCATAGATATATAATCAAATTCAACACATCCTGGAGTAGATAATTTAATTACAAATTCACCGAAGCGTACGGTTTCTGTAGCAGTTATTGTAACAGAATACTTGCTCCAATTCTTATGTAATTTTTCAATAACACCACTAGCATAGGTGACATTATCTTTTACTACTTCAATAATAATATTACCACTATATTCATTTCCTTTTATAATTAAATTTAAGTTATAGCTTTTATCTTTTTCTAAGTAGATACCATCATATGCTTTATTGGTAAAACCACAATTATTGTCATTTGCAATCACTCTTAAATAATGAGGATTGATATGGCTATATGGCTTATCGCTAAGTATTTTTAAGACACTTACCTTATCATTAGGATACGATGTCCAACCATATAATCCATCGAAGTTTTGATAGTATGCATCTTTATCACCTCTTGCATCTAGAAACTCAAAATTTCTATTTTCTATCATTTCAGCATAGATACCGCCATCTGCTCCATAATTAATATCTTCGAAAAAAAGCCCAATCATTCCTTTATTAATATCTACTCCTTTATCACTAGATACTAATAGTCTGTTATTTTTCTGTTCCATAGTTCCTCCTAGTTGCCAAATATTTATTTGTACTTACAACGTGTATGGAATATGGCAATCTTTACCTTCTCATATAAATTTGCCCGCTTTCCTACACCCATACTTATATTATAACCTAAATGAAGGCAATTGTTAAGACAATCTAAAAATAGTTAATGAATGACTATCAAACTCATAGTCAAATATAGTATCATTCATACTAATTTCAGTTTCCTCTGGCTTAACTAAATACGGTTGCTCGAAACTATTTTTTGCTTCTAAGTCATATCCTGCCATTTTGTATTGTCTGCCCTTTAAGTTAGTCTTAGGATAATTTAATAGCGTTAAATCAGCTTTTATCTTTTTATCTTGTACATTTACAACTTTTATAATAATCTCACCAGTAGTTTTATCCTTGCTTGAAGTAACATACAATGGTTCAATCACCACATTGGTTTTAGTCGTTTCATTTATCAGTTCACCATCAATATAGGTCATTATAGTATCCTTCGTTACTATTAACTCTAAGTCATAAACTTGATCGATATTAACAGAGTTAAAGGCATGAGTAAGTACAGAATTTCTACCATTCATATCTTCTGTTACAATACTATCTTGATTTTGCCATCCGCCAAATTCCCAATTTCTCTTATTATGATTATCTGCCTTATCAAATTGAATTGCAAATCCGCGAACACCAGACAACTTCTTTGCCTTTAATCGAACAGTATAATTAGAAGATTCTATATGTGCAAGGTGAAGCTCTTCTTCTACCGTACTTATGGTACACTCATTACACTTAATAACTTCCTTGGTATCCTCATTAATTACTTCTATATCGAAATAACTTGAGCTTGTAAATGGTACATGTGGTAATACAATATCATGTCCTGTTGTATCTTTCATCCTTATATTTTCAGGAAGCTCTTCTAGACGAACATCTAGTAACACATCTCCCTGATGATTCATAAATAATTTCTGTACATAATAATTAGCAGTTCCATATGCCATATGGTTATTAAACCATATCATATCTGGTTGCCAGTTAACATAATCAGCATTACAAAATAGAGGTGCATAGCAAGCTAATTTCACTGCATGTGCATTACGTTCTAAGCCTACCATGTAAGAGGCTTCTGCTAAAGCATTATACCAAGTATTCCCCCAAGAAGCATACTCACCTAAGAATACTTTCGGGTCTTCTTTCTTAAAATTATCATAATGATGATGATGAGCTAAAAACCATTCTGGTGATTGATAATAATGTTCATCCACTAAATCAGATTGATTATCTCTTGCAGACTTCCACCCTTTCTCATACTCACTACCGCTAGAGAATGGCCCACTACTATTAATTACTTTAATATTAGGATACTTTTCTTTTATCGCTTTATGAAAATATGGGTAGCGTTCAAAGAATCCTTCTCCAACTTCTTCGTTCCCAATTGCAATATATTCTAAATTAAATGGTGCAACATGCCCTAGTTCAATACGTTTTCTTCCCCAGTTTGTTGTTTCATCACCATTAGCAAACTCGATTAAATCAAGAGCATCTTGAATCCACTCATCTAATTGCTCAAATGGCACCATTCTTTGATGATGTGGATCATATCCTGCAGGTAATACAGGTAAGGGTTTTGTTCCAATATCTTCACAGAATAAGAAGTATTCATAATAGCCTAGACCAAGGGTTTGATTATATCTCCAATTATTTCTGCGTGTTGGTCTCTCCTCTAATCTACCTATGGTGTTTTTCCAACGATACATGGAATCCCTGTCCTCACTATTAATAGACCCATCATGAACTAAACAGCCTCCAGGAAATCTCATAAACTTTGGTTTCATATCACGAAGTAAAATACTTAAGTCCTCTCTCATACCATTGCTTCTATTAAGAAATGTATTAACAGGGAATAAGGATACCATATCTAAATAAAGTCTTCCTGGATTTAAGGCTTTTATAACAAGTCTTCCATCCACTATTTTTCCTTCTTCCAAGATA
Source organism: Bacillota bacterium (assembly GCA_023424235.1). Classification (GTDB taxonomy): domain Bacteria; phylum Bacillota; class Clostridia; order Lachnospirales; family Lachnospiraceae; genus Anaerocolumna. Next base: position 110 of record JAFAEB010000055.1, on the reverse strand, counting down.
TTATCTGGTAAGATACAGCTTATCTTATTTGAAAAAGATGTCCATTCTTTACTTGTTACCTCAAATACTGTACTACCTAACTCATTACTTTTACTATCTCCTAAAATTAC
>JAFAEB010000039.1 GCA_023424235.1 Bacillota bacterium | reverse complement strand
AATAAATATTCTTACTGTAACAAATCATTAAGAAGCTTTCTCGATGAAGTATAATAAATATTCTTACTGTAACAAATCATTAGGAATCTTTCTCAATGAAGTATAATAAATATTCTTAACGCATTATAAAAAGCAATTAAGAATCGTTCTAAATGAACTATGATTATTTGTGGTAAAGGTAACATACCTTAATAAATGTTCTTATAATAGAACAGACTAAGATTGCATATCAGATTCTTTCGAATGAAGATAGAAATTCGTATAAGAATCTTTTGTTTACAGTCATAGCATGAATATGTTAGAATAAAGCTGGAAAAATCATTATTAATTATAAATGATAAATGGTTTAGGGAGAAAGGAAGTAGATTATGTATACGGTTCAACTATCACGCTTGATAGATAAGATGAATTTAGAAAATGTTACGCCTGAGATAGATGTTAATCATATTAAGATTAGCCAACCAGAATTGAATCGTCCAGCGCTACAGTTAGCAGGATTTTTTGATTATTTTGACTCAGATCGTGTTCAAGTAATAGGTAATGTTGAATATGCCTATATGCAAAAAATGGAGAAAGATCATGGGCTTGGCATAATGTCAAGACTATTAGATTACAAAGTACCATGTATCGTATTTTGTAGAAACATTGAAGTGAGTCAAGAGCTAATACAATTAGCAACAGAAAAAGGGGTACCAATTTTAAGATCTACGAAAACCACTTCCTCTTTTATGGCAGAAGTGATACGTTGGCTTAATGTAGAACTTGCACCAAGGATATCGATACATGGAGTTCTGGTTGATGTTTACGGTGAAGGAATTCTTATCATGGGTGAAAGTGGAATTGGAAAAAGTGAAGCTGCCCTTGAACTTATAAAACGTGGACATCGTCTAGTTACAGATGATATCGTTGAAATAAAGAAAGTAAGTGATGAAACATTAATAGGAACAGCACCAGATATTACAAGACATTTCATTGAATTACGTGGTATTGGTATTATTGATGTTAAGACTCTTTTTGGTGTAGAAAGTGTTAAGAATACTCAAAGTATAGATTTAGTTATTAAGCTAGAAGAGTGGAATAAAGAAAGAGAATATGATCGCTTGGGATTGGATGAGAACTATATTGAGTTTTTAGGAAATAAAGTTGTGTGTCACTCTATTCCGATACGACCAGGTCGTAACTTAGCTATTATATGTGAATCTGCTGCAGTTAATTATAGACAAAAGAAGATGGGATATAATGCTGCCCAAGAATTATATAATAGAGTAACAAATAATTTAATGAGAAAGACAAAATCAGTAGAAGACTAAGGTCTTCTACCATTAATGTGCTTATTTAAATACTTTGGAGGATGACATATGAAAAAACTATGTTTTGGTATTGATATTGGTGGAACAACTGTAAAATTAGGATTATTTACGGAACTTGGAGAATTACTTACTAAATGGGAAATTCCAACTAGAACAATAGAGGGTGGACACTACATACTAAATGATGTGGCTGATTCTATAAAAGATAAAATGAATGAATTAAAAATAGAAAAAGAACAAATTCTAGGAATAGGAATTGGTGTACCAGGCCCAGTTTTAGAGGATGGTACTGTTATTAGATGTGTAAATTTAGGTTGGGGCGTTTTTAATGTATCAACTAAGATGGAAGAATTAACTGGTTTCACTACAAAAGTTAATAACGATGCCAATGTTGCTGCCCTAGGTGAGATGTGGCAAGGTGGTGGCAAAGGTTATGATAGTATTGTAATGGTAACCTTAGGAACTGGTGTTGGTGGCGGAGTTATTCTAAATAAAGAGATACGTACTGGTACGAATGGTGCCGCTGGGGAAATTGGACATTTAACGGTTAACCTTTTAGAACCTGATTCATGTAACTGTGGAAAAAAAGGTTGTCTTGAACAATTTGCTTCTGCGACAGGTATCGTAAAAGAAGCAGTTCGTATATTAGAAAGTAGTAAAGAAGATTCTACACTAAGAACTTTAGATAAAATTACAGCAAAAGATATATTTGACCATGCAAAAAATGGGGACCAACTATCCATTCAATCAGTGGAACAGTTAGGGAAATATTTAGGTTTAGCACTATCTCATGTTGCAGCTACTGTTGATCCAGATGCTTTTGTTATCGGTGGTGGAGTTTCAAAAGCAGGCTCAGCATTAATCGATGTAGTTAAAAAATACTATGAACAATATGTTATGTATGCAATTAAAGATTGCCATTTTAAATTAGCAGAGCTTGGAAACGATGCAGGTATCTATGGAAGCGCTAAAATGGTGGTAAACGAATAACGGTTGATCATTTATTAAGAGTATTGTATGATAAGCATATTATGTAGATAAAAATAGACAGACATACAAAACTTGCTTTGGCATATACTATAAAGATAATTAGAAGAATCGTTATCTTTATTATAATAAGGTGTTAATTAAAAATTTATATTCCACCTATTTATAAGAAGAATAAAAATTAAAGGATTAGTAAGAATGAATGAAGAAATGAAACTAAGCGATGATTTTTATCAAAAGCTAAAATATATATTACAAGATGAACAGATTTTACAAGATGAACCCCTTAAATACCATACAACCTTTAAAATAGGTGGACCAGCTAAATATCTCCTATTACCAGAGTCAATTACCCAGATTGTATCTTGTGTTAAGCTATGTAAAGAAGAAAATGTTCCTTTTTACGTAATGGGAAATGGGAGCAATTTATTAGTAAGTGACGAAGGATTCTTTGGTGTAATAATAAAGCTAGGGGAAGGTTTTAGCGATGTTAACATTCAAAATTATGAAACCTTTAATGAAGATGAGACAAGAGTAATGAAATACTTGGTAAAAGCATCCGCTGGCATTCTATTATCAAGTTTAAGCAAGTACATAGCAAAAAATGGGTTAACTGGATTTGAGTTTGCAGAAGGTATACCTGGCACTCTTGGAGGTGCAGTAGCTATGAATGCTGGAGCATATGATGGTGAAATAAAACATTCGATTGTATGTGCAACGGTACTAGATGAAGAAGGCAATGTATTCGAATTAGATAAGGAACAATTACAATTAGGGTATCGTAAGAGTATTGTACAAACGAATCATTATATTGTACTAGATGCTACCTTTCGTTTTGTAAAAGGTGACGAGGATAAAATCTATTCCAAAATGAAGGAATTGAAAGAAAAACGTGTAGATAAGCAACCATTAGAATATCCAAGCGCTGGTAGTACTTTTAAAAGGCCAGAAGGGTATTTTGCAGGTAAATTAATAATGGATTCAGGACTTAGAGGATATCAAGTGGGAAATGCAATGGTTTCTACTAAGCATTGTGGATTTGTAATTAATACCGGTGAAGCTACTGCTAAGGAAGTATATACCTTAATCAATAATATAAAAGATATCGTATATAAAAATTACAGTGTAATTCTAGAACCAGAAGTAAAACTTCTTGGTAATTTTGATGCTATACCTAAGGTATAGGTCCTATAAATTTTAGGTGGATAAAAAGTCCCTTAACCAGATTGAGAGGTTGTAATGAGACTAGTTATTATTACAGGAATGTCTGGAGCTGGTAAAAGCTCTGTCCTTAAAATGCTTGAGGATACGGGATATTTTTGTGTAGACAATCTTCCAATTCAACTAATATATAAGTTCATACAGCTTACCAAAAATGGTACAGAAAAATTTGATAATGTTGCTTTAGGAATTGATATCAGAAGCGGACAGGCATTTAAAGAATTAGAACAAGTATTAGAGGTATTGGATGCAGATGGTTATGCTTATGAAATCCTATTTTTAGATGCTCAAACGGAGGTTCTAGTAAAGAGATACAAAGAAACTAGAAGAACACATCCCTTATCCGGTGCCGGAAGAGTAGAAGTAGGTATTGAACTAGAACGAGAAAAGCTTGACTTTATTAAAAAAAGAGCTAACGTTATACTAGATACTAGTAGACTGCTAATTCGTGAATTAAAAGCACAGATTGATAAAATTTATGTGGACAATAAAGTCTATAAGAATTTTTACATCACCATATTATCATTTGGTTTCAAATATGGAATTCCTACTGATTCAGATTTAGTATTTGATGTAAGATTTTTACCAAATCCTTATTATATACCACATTTAAAAGCGTTAACAGGAAATGATGCTCCAGTAAGTGATTATGTTATGGAAGCACCTACAGCTAAAACTTTTTTAGATAAATTAGAAGACATGCTAAACTTTCTAATACCAAATTATATAATAGAAGGTAAAAATCAGTTGGTTATAAGCATAGGCTGTACAGGCGGAAAACATCGTTCTGTTACTTTAGCAAATGCAATCTATAATCGATTAAATAACTTAGAGTATGGCCTTAAAGTTGAGCATAGAGACATTGAGAAAGATGCAAAGCAAAAAGATTAGGGGTATGATATAGGTATTTATGCAAGCTAGCTTGCAGTACAAATAAGCTAGATAAGGGTGGAAGTTAATATGTCATTTTCCAAAGAAGTAAAAGAAGAGTTATCAAAACAAATTAGCCAAGCAAGGCATTGCCAAATTGCAGAACTAGCAGCGATTATCAGTTTGTGTGGTCGAATAATTATTACCGAACGTAATCGATATATATTAAGAATTTCTTCAGAAAATAAAACAGTTGCAAGAAAATACTTTACATTAATCAGAAAAACATTTAATATTAAAGCAGAAATTTGTGTAAAACGAAATTCTTATCCAAAAAAAGGAAAGTTCTATAGTGTAATTATTATGGAACATGATATGGTTATTAAAGTATTGAAAGCAACGAAATTACTAGATGATGATAATGAGATTGGTGAAAATCTCTCAATTGTAAATAATTTGGTTTTACAAAATGGATGTTGCAAAAGAGCTTTTATTCGAGGAGCTTTTATGGCAAGTGGTTCCATGAGTGACCCAGAAAAAACGTATCATTTAGAAATAGTTGCACCAAATGAACCCAAAGCAAAACAATTACAAGCAATTATTTTAAGCTTTGATATAGATGCAAAGATTGTTCTGCGAAAAAAATATTATGTAGTTTACATTAAAGAAGGTTCTCAAATTGTTGATTTATTAAATGTGATGGAAGCTCATATAGCGTTAATGAATTTAGAGAATGTAAGAATTCTAAAAGAAATGAGAAATTCGATAAATAGACAAGTTAACTGTGAGGCTGCTAACATTAATAAAACAGTTACTGCTGCATCAAAGCAAATTGATGATATTATCTATATAAGAGATCACCTTGGCTTTGATCAGTTGTCCGATGGATTAAAAGAAGTAGCAGAACTTCGAATTGAAAATCCAGAAGGATCATTAAAGGAACTTGGTTCACTTCTTAGTCCACCAATTGGTAAATCGGGAGTAAACCACAGATTAAGAAAACTAAGCATCTTAGCTGATAACATAAGAGAACAAAAGGAGGAAGTTATTTATGATAACCAAAAAAATATTAATTAAAATTCCAACAGGATTAGAAGCAAGACCAGTAGCGGTATTAGTGCAAGTTGCTAGCCAATACGAAAGTAATATCTATGTTGAATGTGATGAAAAGAAAGTAAATGCAAAGAGCATTATGGGGATGATGAGCCTTGGATTAGCAGCAGGAGAAGAAGTAACAGTTACTGTTGATGGTACAGATGAAGAAGTAGCAATTGAGAACATTGAAAAATACTTAAGTAGTAAATAAATAATTAAAATACTCTCAGATTGAGGGTATTTTTTTTGCCTAAACGTTTCTTATTTCTATACATGACACGAAAATGAACCATAAATTTAACATATTTGTAAGGAATAATCGTTGTAACTATGTTATAATAAAGATTGTTAGTGACATACAGTTATCAATACATACTATTGTTAGGATAAAACATATGATTCGTTGATATAATAGTAAGATATAAGCTTGGATAATTATATGCAAACACTCTTTGTAAGAATGTGGAGGGAAAATCATGAGAAAAGGTACAAGAAGAAAAAAAGGAATGGGTAAAATTATTATATTAGAAGTAATTATTCTAGTTTTAGTAATTGGTGCTTACATTTTTGTGAAAAATAGCAACTTGTTTGAAAACAATGAAAATCCAGGAAAGGTTGTAGCAGGTGATTCAGATAAAGGGACTACGACACCAGAAGTTACATTAACGCCTGAAGAGATAGAACAACAAAGAATAGAAGCTGAGCAAAAAAAATTACAAGAAGAAATTACAGCAATAAAAGCAGAAGCAGATTTATTCGCAATGCAATATGATTATGACGCTGCTATGGAGAAGATAAAAAGCTTTAGCGGAAACTATCTAGAGCAAGAAGAATTGGCCAAAGCGTATTCAGATTATGAAGCTACCAAGCAAACTTTAGTTCCACTAGGAGCATATAATTCAGTGGATCAAATAAATCATATATTTTTCCATTCCCTAATAGCAGATACTGATTTGGCTTTTGATGGAGATTATGATAGCAATGGATATAATTATTATATGACTACGATTTCAGAGTTTATCGCAATGATGGAACAAATGTATGAGGATGGATATGTATTAGTAAGTATACATGATGTAGCAAAAGAAGTAACATTAGAGGATGGAACGAAGAAATTTGTTCCTGGGGACATATTATTACCACCGGATAAAAAGCCATTTGTATTATCACAAGATGATGTAAATTATTATGATTATATGGATGGGGATGGGTTTGCATCTCGAATTGTTATTGATGAGAATGGTAGACCGTCTACAGAAATGATTCTTTCTGATGGAAGTACCGTAGTTGGTGATTATGATATGGTACCTGTATTAGAAACCTTCTTAGAGACTCATCCAGACTTCTCTTACAAGGGTGCAAGAGGAATTCTTGCCCTTACTGGTTATGAAGGAGCTTTAGGATATCGTACGGATGATAAGACTTCTCCTACCTATGAACAAGACAAAGAAACAGTAAAAGAAGTAGCAAAGGTTTTAAAAGAATGGGGATGGGAATTTGCATCTCATAGCTGGGGACATAGAAATATGGGTACAAGCTCTTATAACTTCATCGTAAAAGACACTACTAGATGGTTAGAAGAGGTTGGTTCCTTAATTGGACCTACTGATATCTTAATTTATCCATATGGAATCGAAATTGAGAATACCATAGGAAATTATAAAAGTGATAAATATGAGTACCTAAAATCAGTAGGATTTAACTATTATTGTGGTGTATATAAAGCGCCATGGATACATGTAAAAGATGATTATGTAAGAATGACAAGAAGACCACTTGATGGTCAAGCTATGTTAGAGTTCCCAGAACGTTTAGAAGATTTATTTGATTTATCTACCATTATTGATAAGAGTAGACCTGCATTAATAAAGTAAGGATGATATGTAATTAGAAAGGCTTTGGTGTTTTTATGAACTTTACACATTTACATGTGCATACAGAATATAGTTTGTTAGATGGCTCTGGTAAAATCAAAGAGATGGTTTTAAGAGCTAAAGAGTTAGGTATGGATAGTCTAGCTATTACAGATCATGGGGTAATGTTTGGAGTTATTGATTTTTATAAAGCATGTATTGCAGAGGGGATAAAGCCGATTATTGGTTGTGAGGTGTATGTAGCACCGAACTCACGATTTGATAGAGAGGCTTCCTCCTCTGATGATAGATACCATCATTTAATCTTACTGGCCAAGAATAATGAAGGATATTCTAATTTAATGAAGATTGTATCAACTGGATACTTAGAAGGATTCTACTATAAGCCTAGAGTTGATTATGAAATATTAGAAAAGTATCATGAAGGAATCATTGCACTTAGTGCTTGTCTTGGTGGAGAAGTAGCAAGTAATTTAAGAAAAGGTTTTTATGAAGAGGGAAAAGTTGCTGCTCTTAGATTACAATCTATCTTCGGTATGAATAATTTCTTTCTGGAACTACAAGATCATGGGATAGCAGAGCAAAAATCAGTAAATCAAGGTTTACTTCGAATGAGTCGTGAAACAAATATACCACTTGTAGCAACAAATGATGTGCATTATACCTTAGATAGTGATGCAGAAGCCCATGATATTTTATTATGTATTCAAACAGCTAAGATTGTTACAGATGAAAATCGAATGAGGTATGAAGGAGGTCAATATTTCTTAAAGTCAAAAGAAGAAATGTTGACTTTATTCCCTTATGCAAAAGAAGCATTAGAAAGAACACATGAAATTGCGATGCGTTGTAATGTAAGCATTGAGTTTGGTGAATATAAATTACCAGTATTTGATGTACCCACTGGATATACAGCATTAGAATATTTACAAAAGCTTTGTATGGAAGGATTAGTAAAGAGATATATAAATCCTACCAAGGATTTAATCAAACGATTAGACTATGAAATTGAAACCATACGTAGTATGGGATTTGTTGATTATTTCTTAATTGTTGGTGACTTTATAAAATACGCAAAAGACAATGGAATCATGGTTGGGCCAGGTAGAGGTAGTGCTGCGGGAAGTATCGTATCTTATACACTAGGTATTACGGATATTGACCCAATTAAATACAATCTGCTCTTTGAGCGTTTTTTAAATCCTGAGAGGCTAACCATGCCAGATATAGATATCGATTTCTGCTTTGAGAGAAGGCAGGAAGTAATTGACTATGTTGTTAGAAAATACGGAAAAGAACGTGTTGTACAAATTATTACCTTTGGTACCATGGCAGCAAGAGGTGTAATAAGAGATGTTGGTAGAGCATTAGATTTAGGATATGCTAGAGTAGATGTAGTAGCTAAAATGATTCCAACGGAACTTGGAATTACCATAGAAAATGCGCTTAAAATGAATCATGAACTAAAGGCTTTATATGAGAATGATGAAGAAATCAAATATTTAATTGATATGTCACTACGTTTAGAAGGGTTACCAAGACATACCTCTATGCATGCTGCAGGTGTAGTTATTAGTAAAGAACCAGTTGTTGAGTATGTACCTGTTTCTAGAGCATCAGAAGATTCTATCACAACCCAATTTCCTATGACTACTTTAGAGGAATTAGGATTATTAAAGATGGACTTTTTAGGTCTTAGAACGCTTACTGTGATTCAAAATGCAGTTCGCTTAGTGAATAAGGTTAGACCGGATGAGCCTATCGATATGGACCGA
>JAFAEB010000035.1 GCA_023424235.1 Bacillota bacterium | reverse complement strand
AATAATTGGTTCTGGTCCATCAGGTCTTGCAGCAGCAGACCAACTAAATAAAAGAGGCCATAGTGTTACGGTATTCGAGAGAAGTGACCGAATTGGTGGCTTATTAATGTATGGAATACCTAACATGAAGCTAGATAAGAAGGTAATAGACCGTAGAATCTCTATTATGAAAGAAGAAGGCGTAACTTTTATAACCAATACCGATGTAGGTAAGAACTATCAAGTAAGTAAACTTAAAAAAGAGTTTGATAGTATCATTCTTGCTTGTGGTGCTTCCAATGCAAGAGATATTAAAGTACTTGGTAGGGAAGGAAAGGGAATTTATTTTGCAGTAGATTATTTAAAAGGAGTTACGAAAAGCTTATTAGATTCTAACTTTACGGATAAAGCTTGTATCGATGCTAAGGGTAAGAATGTTCTAGTAATAGGTGGAGGAGATACAGGAAATGACTGTGTTGGAACAGCCATACGTCAAGGAGCAAAATCTGTTCTACAACTTGAGATGATGCCAATGCCACCACTTACTCGAACAGAGGATAATCCATGGCCACAGTGGCCAAAGGTTCTTAAAGTGGATTATGGTCAAGAGGAAGCAATCGCAGTATTTGGCAAAGACCCAAGGGTATATGAATCTACAGTAAAGGAATTTATTTTAAAAGATGGCAACCTATCTAAGGTTAAGATTGTAAAGCTTGAACGTAAGGTAAATGAAGAAACAAAACGTATTTCCATGGAAGAGGTTCCTGGAAGTGAAAAAATCTTAGATATGGATCTAGCCTTTATAGCAGCAGGCTTCCTTGGAACAGAGGATTATGTAGCAAAAGCCTTTGGAGTAGAGTTAAATGAAAGAACGAATGTAAAAACAAATGAAAATAGTTATGTAACCAATGTGAAAAACGTATTTGCTACTGGTGATATGCATCGTGGCCAATCCTTAGTTGTGTGGGCAATTAGGGAAGGAAGAGAAGCAGCTAGGGAAGTGGATCGTTATTTAATGGGTTATAGTAATTTGGATTAAGATAAGAAGTTCCTACCACATAGCTTATAGGTAATGGGTAGGAACTTTTTGTTGTGATATGCAGTATGATACTTGACAATAGCATGGAAAATATTGCATTATTTTAATATGGGTAAACATAAAGGTATTAAATAAAAATCCTTCTGATAATATACCTCATGGTACGCTGGTTATTGAAGGTAAATATGCTTTATTGGCAGACTTAGCAAAAGATAAATAGATTTATATGGCTATTGGATAATCAATAGCCTATTTTATTATGTAAAAATAAAATAATAATATTTATTTAGTTAGATCAAATCACTTGTTTAAGTTATCTAATAGATAGTTAGTAAAGAGGGAGGGGTTATAAGTGGAGAAAGAAGAATTTGCACAACGGATTGAAGATATAAAAAAACAACTATATAAGACGGCCTATCTATATCTTCAAAATGAAGCAAGTGCCTTAGAAGCAGTTGATGAGAGTATCTATAAGGCATTAAAAGCTATAAAAAGTCTTAGAGAAGCAGACTATTTTACTACTTGGATTACGCGTATTCTGATCAATGAATGTAAACGAGAGTTAAAACGATTAAAGAGGACAAAAGTGGAAGAAATTGTTGAGGTAGATGAGCATGTAGAATATTGCTATGATAAGGTGGCATTACGAGAAGCCATAGCCCTTCTTCCAGAAGAATTAAGATTTGTAATTATCTTAAGATTTTTTTCAGGTTATTCTTTATCAGAAACTGCAAGTATATTGGATATACCACAAGGAACGGTAGCTACGAGACAACGAAAAGCACTTAATCTATTAAAATTAGAATTATCAGAAGGGGAGTAAGAATGAATCGTAATGATGAATATAATATGCTATTAAAAGAGTTAGATGATACACCTATTCAATTAGAATACTCTTATCAACGAGCAAAAGCAAAATTGAAACGGAGTAGAAGCCGCAAACTTTTTACGATACCATTTAGTAGTGTTATGTTATCGATCGTACTGTTTATAATATCTATAAATTGCTTTCCGACCTTTGCATATGCTTGTAGTAAAATCCCTCTAATTAAGGAGTTAGCTGAGCTTGTTAATTTCTCATCTTCTTTAACAGCTGCTATTGAGAATGATTATGTGCAACTCATTGAGCAAGAACAAACAAGTAATGGTATAACTGCTAGGGTGGAGTATCTTATTGTAGACCAAAAACAGTTATTGGTATTTTACACACTAGATTCCAAGGAATATCATGCCATGACTCCTCGAGTAGAAATTAAGGCAGAGGATGGAAGTCCATTATCTGGTTATGGTATAGTAACTACAGATTTTGGAAAGGAAAATGGTGAGTTAAGGTATGTGACCATAGATTTTGTAGATCGAGACATCCCACCTAATATGTTATTCCATTTATATGTAAATGATAATGGTAGCATGTGGAAAACAGAAATAGCGGATAGTAAAGTAGAGAATGAGATGTTTCAAGATGAGGAAGAAATACGTGAATATAAAGAACTTGAATATATAAGTAAATTTACATTTAATCTTGAATTTGATCCCTATTTTACAGCGCAAGGAATTGATATTAAACTAAATGAAGTGATTAATATAGATAATCAAACATTAATCGTAGAGAAAGCTAATATATATCCTACCCACATTCGTATAGAGTTTTCTGATAAAGCAGAGAATACTGCTTGGTTAAAGGATTTATCTTTTTACTTAGAAAATGAAAAAGGTGAAAGATTCAATGCTGTAACAAATGGCATATCAGCAACAGGTGACCCTAATTCTCCAATGATGAAATCACATCGTCTAGAAAGTACATTCTTTTCACAAAGCAAGGAGCTATATCTATATATAACTGGAGTAGTATGGCTTGATAAGGATATGGAGAAGATAGAGCTAGATTTAGTGAATGTGACTGCAGATAAGCTTCCTGAGGGTGTGGAATTTGATAAAGCAGAACAAAAGGATAATGGTTGGTTATTAACATTTACAGGAAAGAGATATAAAGAAAATGCAACCTATCAATTATTTAATTCGCATTATTACGATATTAGTGGTAATAAGTATGATATCAATAGTTGGTCTACGTCTACTTATTGGTCTGAGGAATTTAGTAAACAATCCCCGGATGATAAATTTATTACACAAATGCCTTTGAAAAATTATCAATCTACAAGAGTCTATATGGTTCCATTATTTTCACGGAATGTTGTATTAGATGAACCTATTGTAGTTAAGATAAAATAATATAAATTAATATTAATATTCAAGCTGTTATATAAGAATGACTTACCTCTTATATAACAGCTTGTTCATTTCAGAGGAAATAACGTCCTATGCTATAATCGTTAATAAAATAATTTAGTAAAACAATAAATGATTTACTATTTTAAGAAATTTGGAATAAGTAAATTCCATGGTAAGGTGGAATTTAGTGTTCAATTAATTCTTTCTTTATTTATTTTATTTTATTATACTTAATAACAATAGGGTACAAATATGATAGATTTTTAGTAAATACGTTATAGGAGATTTGGATATGAAAAATAGTATAAAAGATATGCTAAATAATAATACTTTACTTATGGAGTAACTTTATAATCACTAAAAGCTCAACTAATAAGATGAGCTTTCTGTGATTAACACCTACTCTATTCTACCTTTATTGCTAACCAAAAAGCCTTTCCTTTATCAGATATTACATTATCTAAGGTCAATAATTTCTCAATAATACTTCCATCTGTCTTCTTAATTGTTACTATTACATTCGTGGATTCAACCTCTTTGTTTAGAATTTCATAATAAATTTTACTAGTCTCTACTTGATCCTTTAGCCATAGTTCATTTAGTTCATCCAAATTATAGCCATAATCAGTATACTTAGCGTTAAACATAATTATATAGGATTTGCTGTCTTTTTCTTGTTCATCATATAGAACACTTAGTCGGTTCCCGTAAAATTGAGTATTATCAGGTTCATTTCTTACCCAATTACAAAATTCATTCTTGTTTAAGGTATAGGTAATGGACTCAATTTCTTGACCTTCCACCCTAATGGAATAGGAGTATACGGTACTTGACCTTGTATCATCGGCCCACCAACCGGATGTCCAAGTAGGTGAATAATTATTGTTTACATAAAATTTTATATTATTTTCTATATACTCAAATATATCCTGCTGAACACGGGGAACCATAAGAGTACTATCATTTATTTTTTCACTATTCCTAGTTGTAGTCTCAGACTCTAAATTCGCGCCACTGGGTTTCCACATCTCTTCTAGTTCTCTTAAATATTCCTCTGCTTTTTTACGATCTGCTTTTGATGGGTCTAGTGGAATGTCAAATAATACATTGGTTTCTGGGAATGATTCATTGACTGTAATAATACCTGTTTCCTGATTATAGTTATACGCATCTATACTATAAAAATTCGTACTAGATACCGCTAAGTATATTTTTCTATCTGCAAATATCTCAATGGAATCCATTTCTATAATACGATATAAGATACCATCAATAACTTGTTCCGTGTAGCTACCTTGCATGGATGCTATATTATAGTTCCATGGCTCTAACCCTTGTATTAAAGGGGATACAAATATTCTCTCCCTATAAGTCATTGGTGTTTTATCCACTTTCTCAATGGCTACAGCTACATAAGTTCTCTCGGGCTGAAGCTCCCACGCTGAACCTATCCTTTCACTTATGGATTCCCCGGTTACATGTCCAAGAAATGTTACTGTATAGAGACCATCTGTTACAGTTTCTAATACCTCTGTCCCTTTTTTATGAAAAGCATCTCCTAATTTTACACCCTCAAGTTGTAGGGCTGCTTCTTTTGGTAGTAAATATTTGTAGGACGCATATACCGATGCTGGTATTACAAATAAACATAGGAATGTTGCTATTGAAATCATTAATTTTTTACTTCTATATTTCACTTTGCCACCTTCTCTCATTATCTTCATAATCTTTTCGTTTAACTCATTGGAAGGATTTTGGGTTGGAGAAAGTGCAGTTCTTAATATTTTATCTATATCATTCATGATACCATACCTCCAAATAATTCTTTAATACTTTTCTTCCTTTATGAAGTCTACTTTTAACAGTTCCTTTGGGTACATGCAATGCCTTACTAATATCCTCAAGGGACATTTCAGCCGTATAATACATATAGAGAACTGTCTGTAGTTTTAGAGGTAGCCTTTTTATCTCTGCCTTAACAGCTTGAATGGTTTCTTGTCTGATGACTTCCTCTTCTAATTGGCTACTCAGATAATCCACTTCTTGCTTTATATCTTCCCTGTATTCCTCCATTTGAATGATATTATTCCTTATTGCATATTTCTTTTTATGATTCTGCCAAATCTTAACCGAAATCCCCATTAGAAAACTTTTTGGATTGCCACTGCTATCAAGTCTGTGGCATAACTCGATAGCTTTTAAGAGGGTATCTTGATACAGATCATCTGCTTCATTCTTATTACCAGTAAGGTTGCAGCAAAAACTATATAGGTGTTTACCATTATTTATAATTAAATAATTAATTTCATCCATTGTCATTATTACTGCCCTCCACCAAGTATAATAATCTGTATGTAACCTTCTTACCTATTATTGTCATGAAAATGAGATTGGTTCATTTTTTATATTAACTCATGTTCTATATTTTATTGAGTTTAAAATTTCATCCTATACCAATCTTTATTATAGCATTCCAGAAATAGGAATTCAATTCACGTGTTATTAATAGACATGTATGATATTACCTTGAATCTTGCATTGTTTATCAACCTTGAGGGCTTACGACAACATCTTTCGAGGTCTCATTCGTACGTATGTGGCATATCAATGTTTCGTGCAGAAAAGAGACCATTGTTAACATAGACGTAAAGAGTTCGTTCCAATTTCATTACTTCATCAAGAAGAGTAGTAGAAATGTGGTGCAAGGAAAGACCTTGTATTAGCAATTCCTTTGAAGGAGTTTGACTTGCTAAGTTTGAGCTCAGTTAATCTAGTATCAAGAATTTAATGTTTTTGTGTATTCATAATAGATTCCTCCATGTATATATTGACAATAAACTGTATTAAACATATAATACAGTTATAACTGTACTATACAACTAATACGGTTGAATAAATTATATAAAAATTGTTAGCAAAAGTAAGCTAAAGATAACACATAAGCAAAATTGACATGACTATTTACATTTATTAAGAAAGGAGGAGTAAAATTTGTGATTGTTGATTTTACAAAGTTAGAACTTAATAAGTTGTCTCCAATCTACCTGCAAATTGTAAGATTTATTAAGATGGGTATCGTGTCGAACACAATAGAGAATGGAGATGAGATGCCTTCAAGGAGAGTCTTATCCACTATGCTAAGCGTGAATCCGAATACGGTTCAAAAAGCATATAAACAATTAGAAGAAGAGGAACTGTTAATTTCGTATGCTGGCTCCAAAAGTATTCTACGTTTCTATGAGGAGCAGGTAAGAAAGATTAAAGAAGAGCTAATTATACATGAAACATACCACTATATACAGTCTATAAAGGGTATGGGGATACATTTAACAGAAGTAAAGGCTTTAATAGAGGAGTTATGGAATAAAGAGTTTAAGGGGGAGGAAGAAAGTGAATCGATATGAAAGAGTTATGTCACTGATTCAAGTACAGTGGAAGTATACGAAAAAGTTTCTCATTGGAATTATAATCTTATTGCTTGGAAGCGAAGGATATTTCTTGTATTCAAACTTAGCAAAAACAACATTTAAAAGGATGGAATATGATTATGCAACCGGAGCTTTAGTGGAAACAAGTAATTCTTGGTCATTACGATTTGAGGAATTATTAGCCATGAGTTACTGGGATAAGATTTTTATAATAGCTGTAGTTGCAACACTACTTTTACTTGTTAGTATAGCCTTTCGTCAAAAGAGTGCATCCATGGCAGAATACACCTATCTAAGACTGCCTATTTCAAGTAATACACTATATTTCACAAAGATTCTGCATAGTCTGAGTGTATTGTTAATTCTATTAGGCGTTCAATTTGCATCGGTATTATTAGGGTATCAGATGTATTTATATATGGTTCCCCAAGAGGCTGTCATGCATGGTGGGTTGTTCTTAGCATTTGTTCGATGGAATTTCTTACTTCAAACTTACCCTATTATAGACCCCCTTCGTGTGGTATTAAATATTGCTTATGTAGTACACCTAGCCATGTCTGCTGCTTATATGAATGTATGTATTCTATTAAAAGTGAACCGTCCGGGTCCGGTTATACTAGTAATTATCTTTTACCTAATCTTTTATAATCCAATGTCTATCTTTGGATTTGTTATATCTTTTGGAATCTTAATTCTTAGTATGATATGGATGTATAAAAACTATAAAGGGATGATTACAAGTTTAGGAGGGGAATAGTATGAACTGGATGCAATATATAAAGATTAAAAAGAAGTATGTAATTAGTAGTATTCTTACCTATATCTTTCTGCAACTTATTATCTTTAGTACCTTATTATCAAAATGTATTAATGATCTGTATGAATATAATCGAGCTACAGGTAAGAATGAGTTAAGTAACCGAATAGCCATGAACTTAGGAGATTTAATTAATGATACTATATTGTTTAAACTTTTTCTTGTAGGTGTGTTAATTCTGACTGTATTACCAGCTTTCTCTTTTTATCAATACTATGTTGGTGAAAAAAGTATTTATACCATACTTCGGTTACCAAGAAAAAGCACTAGATTTAAAATTTATCTGGCACAAATATATCCAACTATAATAGGATTACTAGCACTTTGGTTTCTTCAACTAGTATTACTTTTTATCTTTTTTTTCATGTATGTAGGGTTTGTGCCTAATGGTAATCAGCCTAAAAATTTATGGAATAACTTGTGGCTAAGCTCTGATGTCTATGTGTTATATCC
>JAFAEB010000325.1 GCA_023424235.1 Bacillota bacterium | reverse complement strand
AGATAATGAGACTTTAGATAGTGCTCTACGTCGATTTAAGAGAAACTGTGCGAAGGCAGGCATTCAGCAAGAAATCCGTAAAAGAGAGCATTATGAGAAGCCAAGCGTAAGACGTAAGAAAAAGTCTGAAGCAGCTCGTAAACGTAAATTTAAATAAGAGTAAAGTCTACCAAAGTAAACCCTTGAATCGAATGATTCAAGGGTTTTTTTAATATCTTATGAAATTACGTCCTATGAAATAAAAAGACTCTTAGTTCTATATAATAAAAGCTTCAAAGAATTCATTTAGAACAATTCATACTTTATGCATAGGACATGGAATTTTACCATATATTCTATAATAGTACCAAATAGTATGGAGTGGTATGGATGAATAAAAAAATAAAATCCCATCATAAGAAGTTTAAAGAAAAGTCGAATAAAGAGATTTATGATAATATTAGTAAAACAAAAAAAGAAGAAGATGCTACGAGAATAACTTATTTAGAAACTTTATCCAGTAAATTAAAATTGCCTTCAGATATGTTAGCAGGTGCCCCAATCATTACTGCACTAGGTCGAAACGAAGTATGTATTGAAAATTACAAAGGAATATTGGAATATAATGATAGATTAATTAAAGTCTTAACAAAGATTGGTAGGGTTCATATAGAAGGAAAAAACCTAGGGATATCCTATTTTCAAAATGATGAGATGAAAATAACTGGAATTATTAATACAATTAACTACATAAGTGATAATGCTGGAAAGAACGATAAGAAAAAATAATGAAGTTTAAAGGTCATTATAAGGTCTTACATGAATGTTTGGAGGTGTTATCATGCTAGTTAAGCTTTTTCGTTGGTTAAAAGGCTTTTTACGAATTAAGTTAAAAGGGCAATCTCCTGAACGTTTTTTTAATTTATGTAGTAATCATCATATCTTTTTATGGAATATTAAGAATATGAATGGAGTCTATGAATGCAATATAATGTTATCTGACTATAAAAAGATAAAAGTAATTGCGAAGAAGACCCATACCATACCTTTAATTATCCAAAGATTTGGATTTCCTTTTAAAGCTAGGGCTTATAAAAAAAGAAAGGGATTTTTGCTTGGTATTCTATTATTTGTTAGTATTATATACATATTATCCTTATATATTTGGGAAATTAGTATCTTAGGTGGACACACCTATACTCCAGAGGCAATGACTAAGTTTTTAAAAAATCAAGGAGTTTTTGTAGGTATGGAAAAAAAAGAAATTAATGCTCAGAATATTGAGGAATTAATTCGACTAACCTATAAAGATATCGGATGGGTATCCTGTGAGGTAAGGGGTACAAGATTGATTATTAAAATTGAAGAAACAAAGTTACCTACACCATATCTTACGATAACTGAGAACTCTCATATTGTTGCATCGAAGGATAGTATTATAACAGACATTGTAACAAGGACAGGTACACCACTTGTAAAAATTGGAGATGTAGTAAAAAAAGGTGATATCTTGGTATCTGGAGTAGTTAAAATAATTGGTGACAACGAAACCTTAGTAGAGAAAAAGCCGGTTATTGCAGATGCAGATATTATAGGTAAATCATTTTATGAATATAAAGATGTATTTCCAATACAATATTTAGAAAAACAATATACTGGAAATGAAAAAAAGGCTTATACCTTGAATTTTCTGTTAGAAAAAATTAATATATATAAACCTAGAAATATATATCCTAAGTATGATATAATTGTTGAAGATTATATGCTACATTTTAACAATAATTTTTATTTACCAGTGGGATATACCTTAACCAGATATCCAGAATTTATTGAAGTTAAGAAAAAATATTCAAAAGAAGAGGCAATATCTATTGCAACGGATAAGTTGAATCGATTTTTGGATAAACTAAAAGAAGAGGATGTCATTATTCTTGAGAATAATGTTAAGATATCAGTGGACAATAAAAATGTGACTGCACAAGGTAAAATAATAGTATTAGAATCAATCAAAGAATATAAAACAGTAAATGATGACGAGTGGAGGAATATAGAGTTAGATGAGTCTAGTGGAAACAATAATTGACGTGCCAGTGGAGCATGAAAAAAATATATTTGGCCAATTCGATGCATATGTAAAATTAATTGAAAAAACATTAAGTGTTACAGTTATCGTACGAGATGGTGAAATTAAAATAATTGGTGATAATGATAATGTGACTAAGGCAAAGAGTGTATTTGTTCAATTGACGGAACTTTCAAGAAGAGGTAACACAATTACGGAGCAAAATGTGAACTATGCATTGTCTTTATGCTTTGAAAATAAAGAATCTGCAATTGTTGAAATCGATCATGATCTGATTTGTCATACGATTGCAGGAAAACCGATTAAACCCAAAACCTTAGGTCAAAAAACCTATACAGATTTAATTAGGAAGAAGATGATTACTTTTGGTATTGGTCCAGCTGGTACCGGTAAAACTTATCTTGCTATGGCAATGGGAATTACAGCTTTTAAAAATGATGAAGTTAGTAAAATAATCTTAACTCGTCCAGCAATTGAAGCAGGTGAAAAATTAGGTTTTCTTCCAGGTGACTTACAAAGTAAGGTAGATCCATATCTAAGGCCTTTGTATGATGCCTTGTATCAAATTATGGGAGCAGAATCCTATCTAAAGAATACAGAAAAAGGTTTAATAGAGGTAGCTCCTCTTGCATATATGAGAGGTAGAACATTAGAAAATGCTTTTATCATCTTAGATGAAGCACAAAATACTACACCTGCTCAAATGAAGATGTTCTTAACTCGTATTGGATTTGGTTCGAAGGTAGTAATAACAGGAGATTTATCTCAAAAGGATTTACCAGTTGGAGCACAGTCTGGTCTTGATGTTGCGATTAAAGTATTAAGTAAAATTGATGATATTGGTTTTTCATTTCTTACAGGTCGTGACGTTGTTAGACATCCTTTGGTGCAAAAAATCGTTATGGCTTATGAATCCTATGAAACAAAGCTTAGTAAAACTGATTTAGGAAGACAAGATAGAAAATCGACACAGAATAAACGTTTTGTCAAAGGATCTAAATTAAAATCAGACAAAGTAAAATCAAAGCGTTATGATTAAAAAACTTAAGGAAGCCATGATGGCAGATGGGGGATTATGAAAGTCGGTAGTTTAAATAAATTAAGTAATTCCATTCCAAGTTTATGGGCAATATTATGTGTAATTTCAGTTATATCCATATCCTTATTCGAGTACCTGAAAAGAGATGACTTTTCAGGTGCTTTAAGGTCATGGGTTTTAAGTATAGTATTAATTTCAATATCTATATTTTTTATGTTATCACAGCAAATTAAGGCTAGGGATTATCCTTACTTTACCTTACTAATTGCAGGGTGTTTTGGGTTATCAAATCTATTCATTTTAGTAAGTAATGGTCAAATAGAATATCATGTATGGCTATTTGGATGTGTATTAATCGCTGCAATTATCAATATCAATTTAGGTTATATTTTTGCATTTAATAATGTGTTTTTTGCTAGTCTAGTTGGTAGGTTATCAATAGAGAAGATTATTTACTTATTAGTGTTAGGTGTCATAATGTGTATGTTATCGAAATATATGAAAAGTTTAAAAACACTAATATATGTCTTAGTCATTTTATTGTCTACAGATGTTATTATGTTATTTATACTACATAATTTCGTTTTAAAGAATGCATTTACTATGAACGCCTTACTATCATTAATAATGACTAGCATTGTAACTATCTTAGTATTTGGATTAAATTATATTTATGAAAAAAAAATAAAATATCCAATTGAATTAGAAACATTACTAAGACTTGATGAAATTGAAGATAACACAAATAAGCTAGATTCCAATGATAGCATAAATTCAGATTTAAGTCATAATGGGATGATAGCAGATAAGATAATTCATACTTTTAAACTTGAAAGTTTGAATGAATCTATCGATGCTAATGAAAGTATGCATAATGAACCTATGGGTGCTATAACTAAAAGTACTGAAGTAGTGAATGAATCATATCATGTTACCTATGAAAGTAGCTTAGATGAAATTAATCGTACAAGCCATCCTTTATTAGTAAGGTTAAAAGAACATTCAGAAAAATTATATGATCGAGCTTTGCTTGTAGGTGAGCTATCAGAGGATGCTGCAAAATATATAGGGGCAGATGAAAAAATAGCCAAAGCAGGTGGACTTTATCATGAAATTGGGCGTATTTTAGAAAAAGACTATATTAATGATGGCATAAAATTAGTACAAGCTTATCGTTTCCCACAATGTATAAGTGATATTATTAGGCAGTATAATCTGAAATATGAAAAACCTAAGTCTATAGAGGCTGCTATTGTTATGATAACAGCGAGCATCGTAGCAACCAAAGAATACCTTGAAGCAAATGCGAAAAAAGAAGGGACTATGGTCACTACCCCAATGAGTAAAATAGTAGATAATGTGTTTACCATGAGGCTATCTAAGGGAAGCTTAGATGAATCTAATTTAACATTAAAGCAATATAATAAGCTAAAAGAGTTCTTTCTACAATTGTAGATGTGTTTGGAGGATAAGATGACATTAAATTTTGAATATGAAACAGATATAGCCCTTAACTTAGATTACGAGGATATCATTACAAAGGTAGTTAACAAGTCCTTAGATTTAGAGGACTGTCCTTATGAAGTTGAGCTTAATATTATACTTACAGATAATGAGGAGATTAGGCAAATTAATAAGGAGTATAGGAACATTGATTCCGCTACTGACGTACTTTCTTTTCCATTGGTAGATTATGATAGCCCAGCTGATTTTTCTAAACTAGAAGAGAATGCTGATTCTTATTTTCATCCTGAGAGTGGCGAATTATTACTAGGGGATATAATTATTTCTGTTGAGAAAGTAATGGAGCAAGCAGAAGAATTTGGGCATACTTTTGAAAGAGAACTAGCTTTTCTTACAGCACACAGTATGATGCATTTATTTGGATATGATCATATGGAGGAAGAAGAAAGAATTATTATGGAAGTGCGACAAGAGAATGTGCTAAAGGAACTAGGAATCTTTAGATAATTACTTGAGGAGATGAATCAATGACAAATAAAGTGTCAGTACAATTATTCTTTTTAGTATTAACTCTTAGTATGATACTAGGGGTAGGATGTAAGAAAAAACAAAATGATAAGATAGAGGATATAGAACCTACGAATACGATTACTCCAAGCATAACTGCTACACCAACCCTCACACCAACACCGACGGAAGTAGTTGAAAACCATGATGGTGAAGTTAGAAGCAAGTTAACTGGTCTTTGGGTTCCGGAAGAATTGGGAAATAAACGTCCCTATGCTATTATGCTGAATAACATAAAATATGCTTCTCCACAAAGTGGTACTGAGGAAGCAGCCGTAATGTATGAAGCATTGGTTGAAGGTGGTATAACTAGATTAATGGGAGTGTATGAGGAACTACATGAGAAAAGAATCGGTTCTATTCGAAGTGCAAGACATTATTTTGTAAGTATTGCAGATGAATATGACGCTATCTATGTACATTATGGTGAGACAACTTATGCAACAAAGAAGATAAAAGCACTTAACATTGACAATCTAAGTGGATTAACAGGGATAGGAACTACTGTTTATTATAGGGATAAATCAATTAAAGAACCTCATAATGCCTTTGCATCAATGAGTGGCATTTTAGAAGGGACTAAAATTAAAGGGTACGATACCGAATATGATAAAGATTACGATAGTCTTTTTTCATTTTATGAAAAGGATACCGACCTAGCATCAGATGTTATAGCAAATAAGGTAAGCTTCGAATTTTCACCATATACAAAACCTTATTTTACCTACAATGAAACAGATAAATTATTTTATAGATATCAATTTGGTAGTAAGCATATTGATGCTAATAGCGGTAAACATTTAGCATTTAAAAATATAATTGTTCAATTTGTGAAGGAATGGGATATTGATAAGAATGATTATCAAACAATGGATATTGAAGATTCAAGTGGGACAGGTTATTATATAACCAATGGTAAAAAAGTCAACATTACTTGGAAGAACGAGAAATCTAAAACAATGCATTACTATGATGAGTCTGGTAATGTACTTTCTATGAACCCAGGTAAAACATTCATTGTGATTTTTCCAAATGATCGAGTTGAAGATGTACAGATTACGGATAAGTTAGATTAATAAATACGAAAGAATTTGGATCTTTTGGGAGGATATTATGGTAGCAAGTAAAAAAAGTAGTAATTTTTTAGTTCAAGGTAGTATCTTGGCGATTGCCTCGATTATAAGCCGCATTATTGGACTTATATATCGTGTTCCACTAAATGCTATAATTGGCGATGAAGGAATGGGTTATTATTCAAATGCTTATTCTATCTACAATTTAGGTTTAATAATATCCTCTTATAGTTTACCTCTAGCAGTATCAAAATTAGTGGCAGCTCGAAGTATTAAGAAGGAATATAAGAATTCATATCGAATATTTATATGCGCATTAAGCTTTGCTGTCATTGTAGGTTTAGTGGTTTCTTTAATCATATATTTTGGAGCAGAATTTTTTGCGATTACGATTTTTAAGACACCAAGAAGTGCAATACCACTAAAGGTGTTAGCACCTACCATATTCGTTTTTGCAATTATGGGAGTTTTAAGAGGTTTTTACCAAGGTAAAAACACGATGATTCCAACTTCCATATCTCAACTATTGGAGCAAATTGTAAATGCAGTTGTAAGTGTTGTAGCTGCTAGTATTTTAATGAATCGATATAGTGTATCAGAGGATATCGCTGCCTATGGAGCTGCCGGTGGAACATTAGGAACCTTAATTGGTACCTTAGTAGCGCTTATCTTTTTAGGCTTTATCTTTGCTTTATATAAACCAGTGTTAGATAAGCAATTACGCAGAGATAAAGATGAGAATAAAGAAACTATGAATGAAATATTACCCATATTATTAATTACAATTATACCGGTTGTTCTTGGACAAACGGTATATCAATTAAGTTCTGTAATTGATGGGTCTTTGTTTGGGCATATAATGGAGTCAAAAGGATTCGATGAAGATATAAGAGCGAAACTATATGGTATCTATACCAATAAATATAACTTGCTAATAAATGTTCCAGTATCCATAGCATCTGCTATGGCAGTAGCAATTATACCAAGTATTGTAGCATCTAAGACAAAAGGATATATGCATGAAGTAAAGCAAAAAGTACACAGTGCTGTTAAGTTTAATATGTTAATAGCCATACCATCTAGTGTGGGAATGGCAGTGTTAGCATCTCCTATATTACAATTGTTATTTGGTGATAGTAGAGAATTACCTGCTAATTTAATACGCTATGGATCAATTGCAATCATATTTTATGCTTTGTCCACTATAACGAACGCTATATTGCAAGGTATAAATCAAATGCGATTACCTGTTATACATTCGACTATATCCTTAGGAGTACATGTGGTTATTGTATTTGTTCTTTTAAAATTTACAAATCTTGATACATACGCATTGGTAATTGGAAACGTAACATTTGCATTATTGGTTTGTATTTTAAATTGGATATCGGTAGCTAAGTACTTAAATTATAAGCAAGAAGTCATAAAGACATTTTTAATTCCTCTAGCCTGTTCCTTGGTTATGGGTGTTTTTACCTTTTTATCTTATAAGGGTGTATACGAACTAATTAATAGAAATAGTATTGCAACTATCATTTCCTTGCTTGTGTCCGTACTAATTTACGGGGTTCTCTTAATTGTTACGAGGGGGATCACCGAAGAGGAATTATATGAGATTCCAAAAGGACGTTATCTTGTATCTATTCTAAAAAAGTTACATTTAATATAAGGTATATTGTATAAACATGGTAAGATAAGAGAATACTAATGCCAAAGGAGTGATTTTGTTGAAAATCAAGAAGGCATTAGTATATTTTATAAGTTTCTTTTCTTTATCATTAATGTTCTCATTATGTTATTATTTAAGCTATAGAAATGCTTTAAGACAATTTAATGAAAATGCTATTGAGCGGAATAAAGAACTTATATTATCTCTAGAACAAAATGGATTGATTTTAGAAAAAGATTCGAATGATGAACAAGTAGCAGATAATAATACAGGTGAGATAAATGAGGTTGATGATGTAGAGGATGAAACGGTAGCAGTTGATATTATCGTGGATACGGTTATGCCAAACACACAATATAAATTACAGGTATATGATATTAAAAATGGTAATATGACAGAAGAAATTCTTCCTACTCCAAGTTATCTGATTGGCCTTAAGCGTGAGGAAGTAATTGAATATTTATATGAGTATATGAACGACCTACCACTTAGTG
>JAFAEB010000301.1 GCA_023424235.1 Bacillota bacterium | reverse complement strand
CCTTGAAAATATTGGTCATTGGTAAGAAGCACTTTCGTTGTTACACCAATATTAAGTTTTAACATTCCATTACTACTTACTAAATTTTCATCAAAGTAGTCAACGGTTATATTTTGTGTAGGTGAATATTTACCCATAACTAATGCGGTATATCTTGGTGGATAGATTAGTGGAACTGGTGCATTAGCATCATAAAATCCAATTACCATGTCACCAGTTTTAAGAGTTACATGATTTACAAAATAAGTGGAAGGAGTAACAACAAAATTAACAATATTACCTTCCTCCACTAAGATTGTTAGTAATTTATAACATCCAGTTCTCTCATTTGCACTAGTAAAAAAGTCTTCAATTTTAATAACCATACCTTTTATATATCTGTAATATTCCATGTTTTAACTCCATATTATTAATATTATTATCATATGCAAACTAAAAAAAATAGTTAATTGGTATTCGATAATCTTTAGTAATTATACTTAAGTATAGTATATATAAATTGTAAATAATAGTTTTTTATGTTAAGATATAACTATTATTTTGCATTAGTAGAGAATGGAGCGAATATAGAAAATGAGTATTTTACGTGAAATATTTGGACCAAGTAAAAAAGAGATATGGAATGAACTAACCAGCCATATCGATGCAGAGTTTGTGGAAGGGGGTATATTTGGCAAAGACAAAGTAGTAGCCCATCATGGTGAATGGACAATAACCTTAGATACCTATACCGTTTCTACAGGAAAATCAAGTACTACATATACAAGAATGAGAGCACCATATGTGAATCGAGACGGCTTCTGGTTCACAATTTATAGATCGGGTTTTTTCAGTGAGGTAGGCAAACTATTTGGTATGAAGGATATTATTGTGGGGTATCCAGAGTTTGATGAAAATTTTGTGATAAAGGGAAACTATGAAGACAAAGTTAAAGAATTATTTTCAAATACCCATATACGAAGCTTAATTGAAATACAGCCGCGTTTTCATTTAGAAGTCAAAGATGATGAAGGATGGTTTGTCACAGAATTTCCTGAAGGTGTTGATGAACTGAGCTTTCGAGTTGTCGGTATTATTAAAGATATTGAATTATTAAAAGCCTTATTTGATTTATTTGCTGAGATACTAAATTATTTGTGTGAGATTGGATCTGCTTATGAAACAAAGCCAAATGTAGAATTAAACTAAGATTAGGTGGAGAACCAGTCCTTACCCAAGGACCATTTATGGAAGAAAGTGTAGTTGCTGGCTTTATCCTAATTGATGTTGCTTCTAAAGAAGAGGCCATAGAGTGGGCAATGCGTATGCCAGACCCACAGGGTTTTGGAGAAGGACAAATTGAATTGCGTCAAGTATTTTAATTAGAAATGTGTATTATTGGTTTATTGATGAAGATATCGACGATAATTATAATGAGATTCATTTAAATAAATGACATTAGGGAATTGAATCTTAAGATCAATTCGTTTATACTTTGCATAAGATTAAGTAGGAGGAAAATAAATTGAATTTTATTGAAATATTAAAAATTATCTTTTTAGGAATTGTAGAGGGAATCACGGAATGGTTACCTATTAGTAGTACTGGGCATATGCTTTTAGTGGATGAGTTTATTAAGCTGAATATGAGCGATGGATTTAAAGAAATGTTTTTTGTTGTTATTCAACTCGGAGCAATTTTTGCAGTTGTATTGTTATTTTGGAATAAGATGTTTCCATTTCAATGGAAGGATAAAGCGAAACCAGTCATAAATAAAGAGATATTTTCTATTTGGTTTAAAGTAGTGGTTGCCTGTATACCAGGAGCAATTGTTACGATACTTTTTGATGATATCATAGAAGCGCATCTACATACACCTACTATAATTGCTTCCATGCTAATACTATATGGTGTTGTATTTATTGTAATTGAGGATAAGAATAAGAAGAGAACACCAAGAATTAAAACCTTGTCGGATATTACTTATCAAACAGCATTTCTTATCGGTATGTTTCAGATTCTATCTATAATACCAGGGACTTCTCGTTCTGGTGCAACCATTATTGGGGCATTGTTAATTGGTGTATCAAGAGTTGCAGCTGCTGAGTTTACTTTCTTTCTTGCAGTACCAGTTATGTTTGGGATGAGTGCCTTGAAACTATTGAAATTTGGTCTTTCCTTTTCTGGTACTGAAACATTAGCTTTAATTCTTGGAATGCTTGTAGCTTTTATCGTTTCTGTAGTTGTCATTAAATTCTTAATGACTTATATTAAAAAACATGATTTTAAGGTATTTGGTTGGTATCGTGTAGTGTTAGGTATTATCGTACTAATCTATTTTTTATTAAATTAATTATACTATTGTAACCATCAATCAAGATATTGTCATCGTGATTGGTGGTTTTTTTTGAAATAAGGCTTGATATGCAACCAAATGGTTGCATAGGCTTATGGATGAAAAAAAAGATATTATATTTAAAAGCACTTGCTGATTCGTCTCGGCGTCTTATATTAGACGAATTATCTGAATGTAATGAACTTACATTGTATTCTCATTTTAGATAATGAGCCTCTTAAAAATTTACTGAAAGGATGGGTAGACTAAGTTATAAATCGAAACATGTATCCTTATAATTTTTAATTAAAAGGCTAGAGTGAAATAACAGGATAGAGAAAGAATAAAAGGATAGAGAAGAATTGAGTTTGAATTTGAGTATTTTGCATATTAAAGGAATAAAAAATAATGGAGGTAATTAGTATGAAAATTATTGTCACAAGTATATTTGTACAAGATCAAGATAGAGCATTGGAGTTTTATACACAAAAACTTGGATTTATTAAGAAAGTAGATGTGCCTGTTGGAAAATTTAGATGGATAACACTTGTATCATCTGATGATATGGACGGTACAGAGATTTTGCTTGAACCAAATGATCATTCAGCTGCAAATGAATACCAAAAAAAGATATATGAGGATGGAATTCCAGCAACAATGTTTGGTGTGGAGGATATTGGTAAAGAGTATAAGAGATTAACTGACAATGGAGTTATGTTTACCATGGAACCAACCAAAATGGGAGATATTACGATAGCAGTATTTGACGATACTGTTGGTAACCTTATACAAATCGTAGAAAAATAATCCTATAGATAATTATATTGACTACATCATGAAAAAGTAGTAGGGTAATTCATATAGAAAAAAATACCAATAAATCATGGTGAGGTAAATTTATGAGTAAAGATCTTATTGTATATGATGTGGACACAAAAGAGGAGGATGTGTTATCTGTCTTTGGTGATGGTTATACTTTATTTTCAGCAACTCCTATTGTTAAGGATTGTGTAGGATGTTTTGGTTGTTGGGTTCGTTCACCAGGTGAGTGTGTCATAAAGGATAGATGTAGTGTAATACCAGGACTTATATCAAAAAGTGATGAGCTAATTATTATAAGTCCAATTGTTTATGGTGGATATTCAGTGAAAATAAAAGCTGTTCTTGATCGTTCAATTGGATATGTTTTACCTTACTTTCGTATGATAGATGGTGAGATGCATCATCAATTAAGATATGATAATCATCAATTTAAGTTAACGGTTTATTTTTATGGTGAATGTGATGAGGAAGAAAAAGAAATCGCTTCTAATCTAGTGAAAGCCAATGCAGTTAATTTAGGAGCAGCAAATTATGAAATTTTATTTTTTGATAGGTATGATTCCATTAGAAAGGCGAATGTATGAAGATTATAATGATATGTGGAAGTCCAAAGAAGGAACAGAGTACATCACACTTTTTATTGCAAGCGTTAAAAGATAAAATGAATACAGGCAATGAGATTACCATAAATCAAATGAAGGAATATAGAGATTATAATAAGATTACCTATGATATGATAAATGCTGATGCAATCATACTAGCATTTCCACTATATGTGGATGGAATACCAGCTAGCTTTTTAGATGCTTTACAAAATATAGAGAAAGTAAAGAAAGAGAATTCAAATACTTTCGTTTATCCCATTGTTAATAACGGATTCTATGATGCAAAGCAAAACAAGATAGCAATACAAATGATATGGAAATGGTGTGATAAATGTGGCTTTCAAAAAGGAACTGGAATGGGAGTAGGAGCCGGTGGAATGATTAAAATGGCACCAGTTGGACGTGGACCCTCTGTAAACCTTGGTAGAGCATATGAAAAGTTAATAAAGGATATTTTAGAGCTTTGTAGTCGTGATACGATGTTTATTGAGCCTAATTTTCCACGCATCTTATACAAACTAGCTGCACATGGCAATTGGAGAGCTTCTGTGAAAAAGAATGGGTTAAAGGTTGGAGATTTAAGGAAACGATTACAATAATAGATGACACAATAACAATTTGATTTACTAATCATTGAAGAAAAATTGCTGACTGTATTAAAAGTCATTGTTTACTTCTAATTTATAACCAATAAAGGTTTTATTATTCCAGCTAGGGCAATTGCTCTAGCTGTTTCTTATATTCGCATAGAATGAGCTTACTATAATGATTACTTACTAAAATAACTAAATTAACTTTACAAGATATTTTACTTAAAATATCTTGTAAAATGAATAAGATTCTAGTAAAATATTTACTAGAAGAGAATGAACGAACATTATAGTTTGTAGCGGAGGTAAGAATGGCAGGTATAAAAGACGTAGCGAAAAAGGCAGGAGTATCCATATCTACTGTTTCAAATGTACTTAATAATAAGACTAATGTAGGTGAAGAAACAAGAGAAAAGGTATTGAGAGTTTGTGATGAACTTAACTACAGACCTGATTATTTTGAAAAAGGTCAAAAAGTAGAAAAGAGTAATACGGTTCTTTTTAACTTTAGTGATTTTGATCGTAGTTTTTATTTAAAGATTATTAACGGTGTAAGTGATTATTTAAATGAAAATGGATATGACTTGATTATATGTACAGATAAGTCTTGTGAAAAGTATATGAAAGAAACAGCTACTGCAGGAAGTATAGTACTTGATAGGAAGATGAAGGATGATGTATTAAATAAGGTTGCAAGCAAAAACTATCCTATTATAGTACTGGACCGCGTTATTGACAATCCTTATATTAAAAGTGTAATAGTAAATAATTATGAACCTATGTATGATATGGTTCAAGGGCTTATTCATAGGGGATATCGTAATTTTGGCTTTATAGGTGGCCATGAGGAAACAGCAGATCATAAAGAAAGGTTTGGGGCATTTTTAGATGCGCTAGGAGCTTATAATATACCATTTCAACATAAAAGTTATTTTTCAGGAAATTATAGAGAAAAAAGTGGATATAATGCAGCAAAGATAATGATGCTTAGTAGAGATTTTCCTGATTGCCTTGTTTGTGCTAATGATAATATGGCAATTGGATCCATAAAAGCATTTCGAGAATTCGGTATTCGTGTACCAGAGGATATAGCAGTTACAGGCTTTGATAATTGTGATTTATCTGAGGCTATGGGACTTACCACAGTATCCATCCCAAACTATGAAAGAGGTTATATTGCAGCTAGATATTTAATTGAAAATATTAGAGGGGAAGGAGATGCAGAACCTTTTAAAATAGCTGCAAAAATTATTTATCGTAACAGTGTTGGAGAGAAAAAATAGTTAATCAGTAAAACTTAAGTAAAATAAAATATAATTTTAGTAAAACCATGCAATATTAAACAAAGTAGTTTAATTTTTACATGGTTTTTATTATGCTTATTTGTACATTTTTTATAAAAATATACAATGTAAAGTTGGATTATTTAAATAATATTGACAAAAATATAGAACTGTATTATCATTTAATTACAATATCTTGTAAAAATATTTTATAAAAGGAGAGGGTAATTATGAAAATTAAAAAAAGATCTTGTTTTTTACTAGCTTTTATTCTGTTACTTAGTATTGTAGCTACTGCTTGTAGTAAAGGGGACTCCGAAAAGACGACTAATAATGTTAGCTCAGATGCTAATAGTAATGTAAAAGCCGCGAATAAGATTATTATTTTCCAATCCAAGGTTGAAATTGTTGATGAACTAGAAAAACTTGCGAAAGATTACAAGGCTGAAACAGGTGTAGAAGTTGAAGTATGGGGAACTACAGGGGATGACTATCTACAACAACTAAAGATTAAACTAGGTAGTAACCAAGGGCCTACTCTTTTCTCATTGGCACCAGGGGCTGAGTCCAATGATTTAAAAAATTACTTAACTGATTTAAGTGATTTAACCTTTGTTAAAGACATTGCCGCTAATATGTCTGATGAGATAGATGGTAAATTAGTTGGTATACCATATACTATGGAAGGCTTTGGAATTGTATATAATAAAAGTTTGGTAGATCCAAGTAAAATAACAGATATAAAATCTTTTACACAAATGTTAATAGACCAAAAGGCAGCTGGAATTAATGGATTTAGCTTATCCTCTGAAAGTTATTTCTTGATTGGTCATATTCTAAATACTCCATTCTCTTTACAAGCTGATCCAATTGACTTTATTAATAGGCTTGTAGCAGGTGAAATTAGCATGAAAGATTATAAAGAGTTTGCTCAATTTGCTGATGTAATGGTAGCGATAAGAGAAAATACTACAAATCCTTTAGAAGTAAATTATGATACCCAAACAGGTGATTTTGCAACAGGAAAGACTGCTTCCATTCACCAAGGCAACTGGGCTTATGGAATGTTTAAGGATTATGATGTTACCTTTGAAATGGGTATGATGCCATTACCAATCAGTGGAAATGATAAAATTGCAGCAAGTGTTCCTTCTAGTTGGTATGTTAATTCACAAGCAAAAGCCGATGAAATAAAAGCAGCAAAAGATTTCTTAAACTGGCTCTATACAAG
>JAFAEB010000253.1 GCA_023424235.1 Bacillota bacterium | reverse complement strand
GAGAAATGCCTTGAAATTATTACAGAAACCATTCATTATATGATTCATGTTGGGGGAGCTGAATGTGTAGGACTCGGTTCTGATTTTGATGGAATATCAACGAACAAAGGTATTCCTGATTGTTCCTATATACCAAGATTATATGAGCACCTAAAATCCAGTGGTCTTAAGGAATCGGTTATTGAGGGTGTTTTTCATAAGAATGTATTGCGCTTATATAAAGAGGTATTATAATCTCATAGCGAAACAGCCAGAAATGAACTATGAATTAGAAATAAAAAATAAAAAACAGGAGTCTAGTAGATTCCTGTTTTTTATTTCCTAGAGAATTAGGTCCGATAATTTGAAACATAATCATTCTTTCAAATAAGTAAAAAAAGTTACATAAATAATAAAAATTTTGATATTAATTGATAATATTATTTTGTATAATATAGGTGAATATAGTAAAATGAAAACCAAGTTATGTAGTTTAATATAGATATCGCTCTTTCTTATATTATAAACCATAACTTAGACAAGCTATATAATGTATTTAGTATGGGATTTATGGAGGGTATTTTATGAAAGGATATGAATTTATTGACAAGGACGGATCATTTTCATTAGAAGATCCAGAATTAATTAGTTATTTATATTTTCCACTAGCCAATGAAAGTGGTGTAATGAGTAGTATAACACCTTATTTAGGTGGTGATAGTAAAATGGGACAGAATACATTCTTACTTCAACCAGTAAGTAGTGAAGAGTTACATAATAATAAATCTTCAAGAAATTTTTGGTGTAATATTGAAGGTAAGGGTGCTTGGTCAGCAACAGGAAAATCATCCAATCAACAATCAAAAGTATTTACGGATGAAAAGGAGAAGACCATACTTAGTGCAGGTTTTATGTGGCACCGAATGAAGAGAAAATCAAAAGACTATGGGGTTAGTTCGGACATTTTATCCTTTGTGCCATATAGCAATGAATTAATGGAAATGATGATTGTTACAATTACTAATGATAGTGATGAGTTGATTCATATGACTCCAACACTAGCTGTTCCTCTATATGGAAGAAGTGCAGATAATATAAGAGATCATAGACATGTTACTTCCCTGTTACATAGAATTGAAACCATAGAAAATGGTGTGATTCTTAATCCAACTCTTACCTTTGATGAAAGAGGACACCATAAGAATAAAGTATTCTATGGTGTATTTGCTGTTACCAAGGATGGAGAATTACCAGTTGGCTTTTATCCAGTGTTAGAAGAATTTATAGGCGAAGGTGGAAGTTTTGAACATCCAAAGGCAGTGTACGATAAGTCGATAAGTCCTAGAGCTGTTGGTGAATTTATTGATGGCTATGAAGCACTTGGTGGAATCCGATTTACAGATTGTGCGCTAAACCCAGGTGAGAGTAAGACTTATGTAATTGCTATGGGTTATGGTTATAATCGTGATGTTATGATGAAGGAAGTGAATTCATTATTATATAACAAGAAGTATGAAAAAGCATTTATGGATACCAAGGAATATTGGGCAAAGAAAGTGAATATACGTTATCATTCCGCTTCCAAGGAGTTTGACTTATGGATGAACTGGGTTAATTTTCAACCTATGCTTCGTAGGATTTATGGATGTTCCTTCTTACCACATCATGACTATGGAAAAGGTGGACGAGGTTATCGTGATTTGTGGCAAGATTGCCTAGCATTATTAATGATGAATCCTGTTCATGTAAGACAAATGTTAATTGATAATTTTGCTGGTGTACGTATGGATGGTAGCAATGCTACGATTATAGGAAGCAAACAAGGGGAGTTTATCGCAGATCGTAATAACATTACAAGAGTATGGATGGATCATGGTGTTTGGCCATTTTTAACCACGAAACTCTATATTATGCAAAGTGGAGACTTAGAGTTATTATTACATAGAACAACATATTTTAAAGATCGTCAATGTAACAGAGGGGAAGGAAAAGATCTTAATTACAATGAAGAAGAAGGTTGTAATGTACGTACAAGTTCAAACGATATTTATGAAGGTACATTATTAGAGCATATTCTTTTACAGCATTTAGGAGCTTTTTATGATGTAGGAGAACATAACTATATTAAATTAAGAGGTGCTGATTGGAATGATGCACTGGATATGGCAAATGAACGAGGTGAAAGTGTAGCCTTTACAGCTTTATATGGTAGTAATCTTACAGAACTAGGTGAGCTATTACTAGAACTATCAAATAGAGGTGTTGAAAAGGTCTCCTTACTCGAAGAAATTGATTTACTATTAGTGGACGAGGAAGAACTTTATAATAGCGTAGAAGAGAAAAATAGAGTATTAAAAGAATATTGTGAATTATGTAAACATGATGTTAGTGGACGCTTAAAAGAATACTATGTAAAAGAATTAGCTAATAATTTGATTCGTAAGGGAGAATGGATTAAAGACCATATTCGTAAAAATGAGTGGTTAAGTAGTAAAGAGGGATTCTCCTGGTTTAATGGTTATTATGATAATAATGGTAGAAGAGTGGAAGGAGATCATGAATTAGGAATTCGAATGATGCTAACCAGTCAAGTATTTACCATAATGTCCAATACAGCTTCAAATGAACAGGTAAAGGATATTGTTAAGGCTTCTGATCAATATTTATATGACGAGATGATTGGTGGATACAAACTGAATACGAATTT
Organism: Bacillota bacterium; assembly: GCA_023424235.1. Classification (GTDB taxonomy): domain Bacteria; phylum Bacillota; class Clostridia; order Lachnospirales; family Lachnospiraceae; genus Anaerocolumna. The sequence goes on along the minus strand of JAFAEB010000253.1, from coordinate 842 downwards.
CCATGAGCTAAAGACTGATCTTGGTAGAATGTTTGGATTTGCCTATGGTTCAAAAGAGAATGGGGCTGTATTCTCTCATATGGCAGTTATGTATGGAAATGCACTTTATAAGAGAGGATTTGTTGAAGAAGGGTTTAAAGTAATTGATAGTCTATACAAGCATTGCAAGGACTTTTCTAAGAGTAAGATTTATCCAGGAATTCCAGAGTATATAGGAGATAATGGTAGAGGTTTGTATCATTATTTAACTGGTTCTGCAAGCTGGCTTCTTCTTACTGTATTAACTGAAATGTATGGTGTAAAAGGTATCTATGGTAATCTTTACTTTGAACCAAAATTATTACTAGAGCAATTTAATGAAGAGAAAGAAGCCTCCATAGAACATGTTTTTGCAAATCGTAAGCTTCATATTCACTATCATAACAAAGAAAGTATTAGCCACGATAAATATAAGGTAAAAGAAGTATTAATCAATGGTAATCCATATACCTTAGTAAATGGTACGATACTTAGAGCAGATATTGAAGCATTATCAGAGGATTTAGTGCATCATATTGATGTAATCATAGCATAGTTATTAAAGATGAAATCTACTTAATATTTTAAGGAAAGGTAATTATATGGAACGTGAATATATTGAAATATCCTCCTATGAGGGTGAAGGCTATACGCCAATGATTGATTATAATACCTGGAGGGTTGCCATACTTCGCTATTGTGATGAATTACTCGTTGAAAATATCAAAACGATGCAAAAACATAATGAAACAGATGAGGTATTTGTACTCCTAGAAGGAAATTGTACCTTGTTTGTAAGTGGTAACAGCGATACTGTGGATGAG
>JAFAEB010000216.1 GCA_023424235.1 Bacillota bacterium | reverse complement strand
GATTCACTTCTTTCTTAATTGGTTTAATAAATGATTTTTTAAAAAACTAGCTGATGATTTTGGAGAGACTTTCCCAGGAATACCTAAGTAAAGATTGGTATACCTACCGATTTCTTTTGCATAAGTAAAATCCACGCCACCAGGATTTGATGCAATATCAATAATGATCACATGAGATTTAGTCTTATTTAACAAGTCTTTTGTAAGTACCATAGATGGTATGGTATTAAAGATAAAATCATATTCATGAATATGATTACTAAGCTCATTTAATGGTATAACATGATGAGAGGCTGTATAGGCTTTTGCCAACTGTTCGCTTGAACGTGCAGTTATATCAACACTACCGCATAAATATTTTAATTTAGTGGCTAATGTTATTGCACATCTACCATAACCCATTACTAAGACTTTACTAGCATGAAGGTTAATCTTACTACTTGTGATTGCTTCAGCAATCACTCCTTCAGCGGTAGCAATGGAATTATATAGAGTCAGTTCTTCTTGTTCCATAAAGTCATGATAATCGATCTGATTAGAGGTAAAGTGTTCTAACATCGCTTTGCTAAAACAACCCCCAAAAATTCTATGATCAGAAGTTAATAAACTTATAAACTCATCTAAGTTTATCAAACAATTAGATTTTGAAAGAACATGTATACCATCTTTTGATATTGGAATAGGAGTAATCACAATTTTACTTGATAATGCAACTTCAATTAAGGTGGTCCCATTTACGCATCTATTATCTAGAAGAGGATCATGTAAGCCATATACAATAACAGAATAGCCTTGATTAATAAGATCATTTATCATATAAATTTGTCTCATATCTCCACCAATAAATGCAAAATCATATTTATATATCATTATGAAAATCCTCCAAATATCCTAAATAAGTTTTAGATGTTTCAATATATGGTTAAAATATAAAAAAGTGCTTAAAAATTGAGCATTTTATAATAGTTAATATTTTTTTATTTTATTGTTTACATTTAAAAGCTATTATGTTAAGATAGTAGACGTACTAAAATAAGCCGATACTCAGAATAAGGACACTCCGACCTTTTACTTAGTATCAGGCGATTAATCTATTAGGAGGTAACATTATGATTAGTAAAGACAAGAAACAAGAAATCATTGCTGCTTATGGTAGAACACCAGAAGATACTGGCTCACCAGAAGTACAAATTGCACTTTTAACTGCTAGAATTACAGAGTTAACTGAGCACTTAAAAGAGAATAAGAAAGATCACCACTCAAGAAGAGGTCTTCTTAAAATGGTAGGTCAAAGAAGAGGTTTACTTGAATACTTAAAGAAAACTGATATTGAAGGATATCGTACTTTAATTGAACGTTTAGGCTTAAGAAAATAATTTAAGGAACTTTGATGATACCAAGTTATACGACCCGCAAACAATCTTATACATGGTTTTATTAAAATTCCTAAAAATATAAAATCTGACCTAATATTATAGTTTGCTTACTCTTATGGTAAGTAATTATATATTTGGGTCAGATTTTTTGTTTATACTTACTATAAGCTCTTGCTTAGAAAATGACAATCGAAGACGGTAACTATAATGGCATAAAGAGATTAACTAGGAAAATGAAACGTTACAGGAGTAACAATAGGAGATGAAATGTATATATTAAATCGAATTCAATCTATAAAAAGAGATAAAGTATTTTTACATAAAACACTATCGATTACCATACCAATTGCCCTTCAAGGTCTAATCAATACATCAATAAATTTTGTAGATACCTTAATGATTGGTAAACTTGGAGAAACTACCATAGCTGCAGTTGGGCTGGCAAATAAAGTTTTCTTTGTATTTTCATTGCTTGTATTTGGAGTCTGTAGTGGTTCAGGTGTTTTAGCGTCACAATATTGGGGTAAAAGAGAGGTTCCTAATATAAAAAAGGTATTAGGCTTTACTATTCTGTTAAGTTTTTTAGCATCGCTCGTTTTTTTAATACCTAGTTTGTTAAATCCAAATATGGTAATGCGTATTTTTACAAATAGTGAGGAAACAATAAAAGTAGGAGCTATCTATTTATCTATTGTAGTATTTAGTTATCCTTTTACTGCTATAACAAACTCCTATGTGGCAATATTACGTGGAGTTAATGAGGTGAAAGCGCCAGTTGTTATAAGTACAGTTTCTATTTTTATTAATGTTTTCTTCAACTATATATTAATTTATGGTAAATTTGGTGCTCCTGTCATGGGTGTTGCGGGTGCAGCCATCGCAACTTTAATTGCTAGGGTTGTTGAAACTACTGTGTTATTAGTATTGGTTTATAAGAAAAATGGACCAGTTTCAGCAAGAATTAGTGAAATGCTTCAAGCATTTAATAAAAGTTTTATCGTGAAATATGTTACGACTGTATTACCAGTTATCATAAATGAATTTATGTGGGGATTAGGTGTTACTATGTATGCCCTAGCCTATGGTAGAATGGGTGATGCAGCAATGGCAGCAATCACAATTACACAAACCACGGAACAACTATTACAAGTGGTTTCCATGAGTTTATGTAATGCAGCAGCAGTTATATTAGGAAATGAACTTGGTGCAGGACATTTAAAGGATGCCGATGAACACGCGAAAAACTTTTTCTTCCTACAATTGGTATTCTCAATAATTATGGGGGCACTGTGTTTTATATCAAGAGATTTTGTTATAAGTTTGTTCGTGGTTTCAAATGAAGTGGCAGAATTAATAAGGTTATGCTTCCTATCCTTTATACTATATCTTCCATTTAAAATGTTTAATGCAATGAATGTTGTAGGGGTATTACGTAGCGGAGGAGATACAAAAGCATGCTTATTCCTTGACTGCTCTGGAGTATGGCTCATTGGCATTCCTATGGCTTTTATCGGAGGTCTCTATTTAAAGCTTCCAATTTATCTTGTTTATGCAATGGTATTAGTAGAAGAAATTTATAAATTTATCTTTGGAATAAGAAGATATTTGAAAAAGGTATGGCTACGAAATATTGTTGCATAAAAGCATTAGATTTTTTCATCTTATCACTTATAGCAGAATAATATTTAGTAGTGGATATGCTAATAATATAAATTAGTAGTTTAGGTTTTGGTATTAAATTAATTGTATGAAAAATTTAGTAGTATTTTAAAAACAATAGTGCTATAATATATAGGGACAGGCAAAAAAACCTGTTCCTATTATCGTAAGTTGGAGATTTTATCCGAGACTTCTGAAAAGCTTATCGAGTGTAATTAATTTAATTGATTTCGGTGAATTTTTCAGTAGTTTCGGATCTCCAACAAAATATTTTTTAAAGGAGAATAAAGCATGTACAAAAGTTTTTCCATGGAATTAGCTGGTAGAACTCTTACTGTAGAAGTAGATAGAGTGGCAGCACAAGCAAATGGAGCTGCACTTATGCATTATGGAGATACAGTAGTATTATCTACAGCAACAGCATCCGAAAAACCAAGAGAAGGAATAGATTTCTTCCCACTAAGTGTTGAATATGAAGAAAAATTATATGCCGTAGGTAAAATACCTGGAGGTTTTATTAAAAGAGAAGGAAAAGCATCTGAAAATGCCATCCTTACTTCACGTGTTATTGATAGACCTATGCGTCCGTTATTTCCGAAAGACTACAGAAATGATGTTACACTTAACAATTTAGTATTATGTGTAGATCAAGATTGTAGCCCTGAGCTAACAGCAATGTTAGGTTCTGCTATTGCGACTGCAATATCTGATATTCCATTTGACGGTCCAACTGCCTCAACTATGGTAGGTATGGTGGATGGTGAATTTGTATTTAACCCAACAAAAGCTCAAAGAGAAAAATCCACTTTAACATTAACTGTTGCTTCAACGAAAGAGAAAGTTATTATGATAGAAGCTGGTGCTAATGAAATACCAGAAGATAAGATGATTGAAGGTATTTTTGCTGCCCATGAATTAAATCAAAAAGTAATTGCATTTATTGAAGAAATCGTAGCTGCTTGTGGTAAAGCAAAGCATGATTACCAAAAATTTGAGATTCCAGCAGATCTATGGGCAGATTTAACTAGCTTTGTTCCAAGTGAAGAAATGGAAGCTGCGGTATTTACCGATGTTAAACAAGTAAGAGAAGAAAACATCCGTGCTATAAGAGAAAAATTAACTGCTCGTTATGAAGAAATGAATCCAGATTGGTTACCATTCCTTGGCGAAGCGATTTATACTTATCAAAAGAAAACTGTACGTAAGATGATCTTAAAGGATCAAAAACGTCCAGATGGAAGAAAGATTGACCAAATACGTCATTTGGCAGCAGAAGTAGATATACTTCCTAGAACACATGGTTCTGCAATGTTTACTCGTGGTCAAACACAAGTATTAACCATTACTACATTAGGAGCTTTAGCTGAAATCCAAAAATTAGATGGTATTGATGAAACAGAAACATCAAAACGTTATATGCACCATTATAATTTCCCATCTTATTCTGTTGGTGAAACAAAACCTTCAAGAGGACCAGGACGTCGTGAAATCGGTCATGGTGCCTTAGCAGAAAAAGCATTAGTTCCAGTGCTTCCAAGTGAAGAAGAATTCCCATATGCAATTCGTACTGTATCTGAAGTACTTGAATCCAATGGTTCAACTTCTCAAGGTAGTATTTGTGCATCTACCTTATCCTTAATGGCTGCTGGTGTACCAATTAAAGCTATGGTTGCTGGTATTTCTGTAGGTTTAGTTACAGGTGAATCTGATGATGATTATATATTATTAACAGATATTCAAGGTCTTGAAGACTTCTTTGGAGATATGGACTTTAAAGTAGCTGGTACTCACAAGGGTATTACAGCAATCCAAATGGACATTAAAATTCATGGTTTAACAAGAGAAATTATTGAAAAATCTATATATCAAACAAAGGAAGCAAGAACTCATATCTTAAAGGATGTAATGGAACCATGTATCTCTGAACCTCGTCCAGAAGTAGGACCTTACTCACCTAAGATTGTTCAAATCAAGATTGATCCTTCTAAGATTGGTGAAGTTGTTGGTCAAAGAGGAAAAACAATTAACGCTATCATTGAACAAACTGGTGTTAAGATTGATATTACAGATGAAGGTGCCGTATCTGTTTGTGGTGTTGATGCAGATAGTATTAACAAAGCAATCAAGATGATTCAAATGATTGTTACTGAATTTGAAGAAGGTCAAATCTTTGAAGGTAAAGTAGTAAGCATAAAAGACTTCGGTGCATTTGTTGAATTTGCTCCGGGTAAAGAAGGTATGGTTCATATTTCTAAGGTATCAAAAGAAAGAATTGAACATGTAGAAGACGTTCTTACCCTAGGTGATGTTGTTAAGGTTGTTTGCCTTGGAAAAGACAAGATGGGAAGAATTAGCTTTAGTATTAAAGACGTAAAATAATCGTAAAATAGTAAATGAATATATGCTAAGTAGTTAGTTTATATTATTAGACCATACGATAAAAGAATATTAAATAGGATGTCATTCGGTGTATTACACTTTATGACATCCTATTATTATTATATTTGTTTAGCTTATATTAGAAACTTAATATCTCTTTATTATTGACCAACCATAAGGTCATTTTTTTATTGGTTTCAAACATGGTTGTAAGTTTTTCTTTCTCATCTAAATAAGCGATAAAAATAAATTGGATACTAAAGATAATATAAGGAATGGCTGCTTTTTCCTCCTTGCTTAAAGGAAGGAGTGAATCATATCCACTTAGTATTTGCTTAAATATCGTTGACCATTTTTTTAACTTATCTTTATCACCTTCAACAAAGGATTCTGATAAAATTGCTGTAGACAAATAACAAGGATCAAATAGTCTGACATTTTTTTCTGTTAGGTCAAAATCAATAAATCCAGATAACTTACCATCTTTTACTATTATATTTCCTGGATTAGGGTCTCTGTGAATTATTTGTTTTGGTAGTAATGGAAATAGCTCACTAAATTGATTCTGATAATCTATATAGAATTCCTCAGGGAGATTAAGGATTTCCTTTGTTTTTGGGATGGCCCATTTCGTGCAAATTTCATATAGATTTGGCTCATTACATAGAATCGTATCATTGTATGTCAATAAAATTTGATGTAAATTACCTATCATTTCACCCATAGAGAAAGCCTTCTTACTATAATCCTCCTTGTAACATTCACCGCTTTTTATAGCATCACCCTCTAGTTTCGTTGCTAGATAATAATAAATATCTTCTTCCGCATAATAATCCATTCCATCCTTAGTTGGTACTGGAAGAGAAGCGTTTAGTCCTTTCTTAGATAGTTCCTTAGATATCTGAATATGATGTTTTAATCCTTCCATATTGGTACCAACAGAAAGAATATAGTCATCATTAACATACCATTTATTTTCCTGAATAATTCCGTTTGCTTCATAATAAATATTTTTTAGTTCTACAACATTAAGGTTCCACTTTAATAGTACTTGTTTTAACTTTTTATGTGATAGCATAATATACTCCTCTTTTACTAAATTAATTTTATAAGGTTTACTAATTGTGTGGTTATCTAGATAACGACTTGGGGAGCTTTTAAACTCTTTCTTAAATGCTTTATAAAATCCAGCATAGGTATTAAATCCATATAACAAAGCTACATCTACCTTTTTCTCTCCCTGGCTCATATCATACAGAGCATGGAGGAGCCTCCTCCTTGTTATATATTCCATAACGGACCTACCTAGTGCTGCTTGAAAAATCCTATAGTAATGAAATACGGAGAAAGCAGAAAGGTCTGCAAGTTCTTCTGGAGATATTGTAGTCTTAATATTATCTTCGATATAGTCAAGACTATTTTGTAGTATGTTAATATAGTTCATAGTGAAAAACTCCTTATATCTTGTAAATTTCATTTATAATTACGATCGTAGTTATAGTATATCATAACATTGAAAGAATTCATTTCCTATCTTGCTAAATTTTTGAAATTATGCTTTCGAAATGATTTATATAGATAAGAACAAGATGGATACATAAATTTAACGGTTGTATTAAATAGTACATAGTGATACAATCTAGTTTATAAAACTTACAGAAAGGAATCTGTGAATGATAAATCGCAAACAGTTATCTAATGGTATTACCGTTGTATTAGAAACTATGCCATATTTACGAAGTGCAGCTTTTGGCGTATGGGTTAAAGTCGGCTCATCAAATGAAAACAATAAAAATAATGGAATTTCACATATTATCGAACATATGCTATTTAAAGGAACTAGGAATCGAACAGCAAAGCAAATAGCTGATGATATGGCACGTATTGGAGGAGATATTAATGCTTATACAAGCAAAGAATGTACCTCTTTTTATGCAGTTACTCTTGATGATCATTTGCCAATTGCAATTGAAATAATTGGTGATATGCTAAATAACTCATTAATTGATGAAGGCTCCCTAGAAAAAGAAAAGGGTGTAATAATAGAAGAAATTGATATGTATGATGACTCGCCAGAGGATTTAGTTCATGAAATGTTACAAATGAAGATATGGAAAGACCACCCCCTTGGTTATCAAATCTCTGGAACGAAAAAGTCAGTACGCGAAGTTACAAGAGATGAAATTATTAATTTTATGAGTGAATATTATGTAGCAGAGAATATTGTAATATCCGTTGCGGGGAATTTTAAGGAAGATGAGATATATAAAGAACTAGAAACTCACTTTGGTAAAATGCCAAGTGGTACGCGAAGCTTGGATTGCAGTGTGCCAGTATACCATCAGACGATATATAAAAAAGAAAAAGATGTGGAGCAGTTACATCTAAATATTGCTTTTGAATCTGTGGTAGCTGATACCAAAGAGAAATATCCTTTAACCATATTAAATTCTGTGTTTGGTGGGAGTATTAACTCAAGGTTGTTTCAAGTGATTCGTGAAAATCATGGCTTAACATATAGTATTTACTCTTATGGTAGTGTATATAAAAAGGCAGGATTGTTTCATATCTATGCAGCCATGAATCCACTCCAATTAAAGCCTGTTGTTGATTATACCTTTGAAATTATTGATGATATTAAGCAAAATGGTTTAACGGAAGAAGAAATTTCTATGGCAAAAGAACAAATCAAAACCGAATTAATACTTGGTAATGAAAGTGCAAAAAATAGAATGAACAGCAATGGTAAATCAATCCTGTTTAAAGATAAAATTACACCTTTAGAAGAGACTATTTTAAAATTAAATCAAGTAACTAAGGATGAAATATCAGCATTTGCGAATAAATATTTAATAAAAGAAAACTGTAGTTTTTCCTTGGTTGGTAATTTAGAACAAGTAAATATGTTCAAGTAAGTAAAATTATTAAAAATTAATAAAGCTTAAGTTATTTCATAATTGTGATGAAATGACTTAAGCTTTTCTTTATTAATAAATAAATTTCGTTCCTTATCCATATAATAAGCAGGTATTATACACATACTAAAATTTAATTCATAGCTAAAAGTTTTTTTAGTAATTAGAATACAATACGTAGATTGGAGAGAATTATGGAAGAGAACAAATCAAATATAGAAAAAGAAAAAGAGAAAAAAGAGAAAGAAGAGCTGGATGATGGTAAGATAAGAGAATTTGGACAAACAACTTTAGTTAATGAAGTTCGTAAGTCAAAAATTCATTTACTCTCTATTATTGGTGAAATAGAAGGACATGAATGCTTACCACAGCATAATAAAACTACTAAATATGAACATGTATTACCTCAACTAGCGGCGATTGAAGATAGTTCTGATATTGATGGTTTACTAATACTAATAAATACAGTAGGTGGAGATGTAGAAGCAGGACTAGCTATCGCTGAGATGATTGCATCCTTAAGCAAACCGACTGTATCGCTTGTTCTAGGAGGCAGTCATTCTATTGGTGTACCATTAGCAACTTCGGCTAATTATAGTTTCATTGTACCAACAGCCACTATGATTATTCACCCAGTTCGAATGAATGGAATGGTGATTGGAGTAACTCAAACATATGATTATTTGGAAAGAATCCAAGAGAGAATTTTAAGCTTTATAACAAATCATTCAAAAATTGAAAAAGATAATTTAAAGAAACTTATGTTGAACACAAACCAGTTAGCAAAAGATGTAGGATCTATATTGGTTGGTAGTGAAACTGTTGAGGCAGGTATAATAGACCAAGTTGGAGGTATTAAAGAAGCACTATCAAAATTATATGAAATGACTGGTCGAAACCAAAATGTGCAAAAGGAAGAAGAGCAAAATCAACAAGATCATGAAAATGATGAAGGAAGTAATTAGTTTTATGAAAGGTAAGGTGGATTATGCTATATACTGTAACACCACTTGAAAGGATATATGCGAATCAAGTACAAAGTCTAATTATTAGTAGATATAAAGAAGATGAAATAAAGAATCATGGAACGGTTGAACGAAAATGCATTGATATACAACACGGGAAGGTTTATGCAAGACGGGATGGTAATAACTATGTTGTAGATGGTATAATTTCAACAAATATGAGTGATTATTTGAATAATGAGTACACTCCTGGATCAATTGTTAAATAGAACAAATATCTGAAAAATCGAACATCTCTTCGAAATATTTCAATATTTTTCCTTGCATCAAAATCAAATAAAGGTTATAATATAAATTGGTTCTAGGCGTTTTTTATTTATTAGATGCTTAGAATCAATTTGTTGTATTGCTTCATTTTTGTGTTGCACTACTATTAATTATTGTAGCTTAAGGAGGTTTATACGTGGCTACTCAACAGAATGGAAGAAGTAATGTGAGTAATAGATCTAGCACTGCAAAAAAGAATAATGGACAAACGACGAAACGTAAATACCAAAGAAAAAATACGAGCAAATCAAAATACACAAAAGAAGATATTGCTAGAAGTAAATTATATCATGATGAGATAACACTAATTGTGACTCTTGTATTATCACTTATTTTATTACTGAGTAACTTTAATTTAAGCGGTAAGGTAGGAGAATTTATTAATTATCTTACCTTTGGTATTGTCGGTTTTCTTGGCTACATATTACCAATATTTCTTTTTTTTTGGTGTAGCATTTTACATAGCCAATCGAGGCAACAAAACAGCTAAGAGAAAATTATATTTAAGTATTGGTTTATTTATTACTTTATCAGCCTTAATTCAAGTTATGGCTGAATCAAATCGAACCTTAAATTTACTAGAACTCTTTAAAAATAGTGCCACGAATAAAAATGGTGGTGGTATTATAGGTGGTGCATTAAGTAATTTATTCTATCAATTATTCGGAAGATATGGTACTTACATTGTTTTAATTGCTATTATGCTTATACTTATTATGTTTCTTACGGGAAAAGCTCTTATAAGTTCCTTAGGTAATAAAAGTGAGGCATATATTGAACAATTACGAGAGAAAAAAATTGCTTATAACAAATATAGTGACGAAATCGAGTCCGAGAAATTAGAACGTAGAAAAGCACGTACGGTATTATTAAAGAAAAATACTGCTAAAGAAAATGAAAACCAAGAACATGATGTAAAAGAATTGGGCAACAAAGAGGGAGTTTTAACTTCAAAAGATAAGAAGAAAGAAAAGCAAGCGAAAGAAAATATGTTTGATATGAAGGAAATAAAGGTAGAAGACAATGTTACCTTAAGTGAATCGCCTCAAAGCACTCTTACTCCTCCAATCTTTGAAGAATTATTAGATGAGAAATTTGGTGATTCCAGTTCATTAACAGCAGTAATGGATGAACGCCCAAATATTGATGAAGATATTAATCGCTTACTTCAAGTTGCAAGTACTGATATGGAGGAATTCACTGTTTCTCTTGATGGAATGTTTAATAATGAGCCAGCTAAGCAAACTTTAGAAGAAGATGCAATAATGGATAAGCATACTCTTGTAGAGAAAGATGCCAACGAAGGCTTGAATGGCGTCGACAATAAGGTAAAACATGTCGATTCTACAAATGTAGAATTGGGTGATATCTCAATTGATCAAAAGATGATGGAAAAAGAATATGAATTTCCACCTCTAGATTTACTTGCAAAACCAAAAGCTAATCAAAAGGGAATGACGGAGAAGGATTTAAAAGAGACAGCGATAAAACTTCAAAGAACACTCGAGAGCTTTGGTGTAAGAGTAAGTATTACAAATGTAAGCTGTGGACCTAGTGTAACAAGATATGAATTACAGCCTGAGCAAGGGGTTAAAGTAAGTAAAATCACAGGTCTTGCGGACGATATCAAACTAAATCTTGCCGCAGCAGACGTAAGAATTGAGGCACCAATTCCTGGAAAGGCAGCTGTAGGAATTGAAGTACCAAATAAAGAAAATTCTGCTGTCATGTTTAGAGAACTTTTAGATAGTAAAGAGTTTAAAAATCATCCTTCCGATATTGCATTTGCTGTTGGAAAAGATATAGGTGGACAAACTATTGTTACAGACATAGGAAAGATGCCTCATTTACTTATTGCAGGTGCAACGGGTTCTGGTAAATCAGTTTGTATTAATACATTGATTATGAGTATATTATATAAAGCAAAACCAAGCGACGTTAGAATGATTATGGTGGATCCGAAAGTAGTAGAGCTTAGTGTATATAATGGAATCCCACATTTATTAATTCCTGTAGTAACTGACCCTAAAAAAGCATCAGCGGCTCTTAATTGGGCTGTTATGGAGATGACAGAGCGTTATAAGAAATTTGCTGACTTAGGTGTTAGAGATATTAAAGGTTATAATGAAAAAATTAAAACAGTTGAAGAGTATCAAGATGAGAGATATCAAAAATTACCTCAGATAGTAATTATTGTAGACGAGCTTGCAGATCTTATGATGGTAGCACCTGGTGAAGTCGAAGATGCAATATGTAGACTAGCACAAATGGCTCGTGCAGCCGGACTTCATTTAATTATTGCTACACAAAGGCCTTCGGTTAATGTTATTACAGGTCTCATTAAGGCAAATATTCCTTCAAGAATTGCCTTTTCAGTATCGTCAGCAATTGATTCAAGAACAATTATTGATGGCTCTGGTGCTGAAAAATTACTAGGTAAAGGTGATATGTTATTTTTTCCTTCTGGCTATCCAAAGCCAGTTCGTGTCCAAGGTGCATTTGTATCAGATAAAGAAGTAAGTGCTGTAGTTGAATATTTAACAACAAAAAACAATACTGCGCAATATAATGAAGAAGTAGCAAATAAAATAACAACTGCAACATCCGCTGATTCCAATCAAAATTCAGTAGGAAGTGATAGAGATGATTATTTTATTGAAGCTGGTAAGTTTATTATTGAAAAAGATAAAGCATCCATTGGAATGCTACAAAGAGTGTATAAAATAGGTTTTAATCGTGCAGCAAGAATAATGGATCAATTATATGAAGCTGGAGTAGTTGGGCCAGAAGAAGGAACAAAACCAAGAAAAATTTTAATGAGTCTAGAAGAATTTGAAGCTTATGTTGATGAATATGCATAATAGCAGACAAACTTTCAGGTAAGTATCTAATATATGCTTAAGATATCCATTAAGAAAGAGTTACTTGGTAGCAAAACTATGGATGGTGAATTGATGAACGGATGGTTAATAACAAATGCCTTTTTAAATACAAATAAATTTAGTGAAATAAATTTATGGTTATTAGAAGCAGCTAAAAAACAAGGAATTGATCTACTTATTAAGACGAATGTAGATATACTTCCATTAATGGATGATAAGTTAAAATTGCAGTTAGAGCATTCTAATACTCCTGATTTCATACTATTTTGGGATAAGGATATAAGACTAGCAAAATATTTAGAGAATAAAGGGTTTGTCATATTTAACCAATCATCTTCAATAGCATCTAGTGATGATAAAGCACTTACCCATTTGATGCTTCAAAATGAAGGAATTCCAATGCCAAAGACTATTCTAGCACCAATGACATATGGAAATATTGGTTATACAAACTTGGATTTTTTAGAGGATATACATGAGCAATTAGGATTTCCTCTTATTTTAAAAGAATGTTTTGGATCCTTTGGAATGCAAGTTTATAAAATTAATACCATGGAGGAACTTATTAGAAAAACAAAAGAACTTCAAGGTGTTCCTATATTATTTCAAAAATATATTAAATCCTCTAGTGGTAGAGATGTACGACTTCAAGTTGTAGGTAATCAAGTAGTTGCTGCTATGTATCGTTATTCTGATACAGGTGATTTTAGAGCTAATATTACTAATGGTGGTAAAATGAAGCCATATGACCCTACAAAAGAGCAAATTGAGATAGCGCTGCATTCTTGTAGGGCATTAGGTCTTGATTTTGCTGGAGTGGATATTTTATTTGGAGAACATGAGGAAGCCATAGTTTGTGAAGTAAACTCAAATGCTCATTTTAAAAACATTTATGATTGCACTGGAATTAACGTTGCAGATTGTATTATGGAGTATATTATAAAGAAAATTATTTTAATTAAAAAGTAAGTATATGAAATATAAAGATGGTAAATGAAATTTATCATCTTTATTATTATTGTAGGAACAATAAAATTACTATGAATCATAACCCCTTAAGAAAGCATGTATTATTTTATATAGAATTAGGAGATAAGAAAATATGATAGGTTGGCTAATCTATAATTTTGAAGATATCGAAAAAAATCGTAGATACATTGATTTTTATTTGGATGAAGGAAAATCAATGGGGATTCAAATAGTACTAATAGTAGCTAATAATTTAAAATATGGGATAAAAGAGAATACACATTATATGACTTATGAGGATAATCCGATCAAGAAACCTGATTTTTGCATTGTTCGTTGTATTAACCCATTGCTAAGTAAACAGTTGGAGTTTTTAAATATCCCTGTATTTAATAATTCATTTGTATCAGAAATTTGTAACGATAAAGCTAAAACCTATCAATATGTAGGCCAATTAGGGATTAATATGGTGGATAGTAGTTTTTATAGTGGGGCTAGAATTCCTGAATTATTAGCTAATATTACAAAACCAACAGTAATAAAATCGGTATCTGGACATGGTGGTAGTGAAGTCTTTTTCGTAAATAATCAATCAGAAAATGAGAATCAGCGGATGATTTCTACTTTAAAAGGAAAGGATGTAGTACTGCAACCATTAACTGGTACTAGAAGAGAAGATTTAAGAGTTTATGTTCTAGGAAATCAAATTCTTGCCGCGATTCTTCGTAAAGCAAAGGCAGGTTTTAAATCTAATTTTTCACTAGGTGGAGAGGTAAGAGAATACCATCTAAAGGAAAATGAACTAAATATTGTAGATCAAATTATAAGCTTATTTGATTTTTCTTTAGTTGGAATTGACTTTATAATAGGTGATGATGGAGAGCTAATATTCAACGAAATAGAAGATGTAGTTGGAGCTAGAATGTTATATCATTGCACCAATATAAATTTAGTAGCTAGGTATCTAGAATATATTAAAGGTAAATTAGTTGCTTAAGTTTTATTCATTTGTTTTCTATTATAATTTGATATTTGAGTATTATAAATGCAAAGAATTTATATTTATTATTTGACAAATATTATTACGTGTGGTATCGTATTCAAAAATAACTTTAACAATCAGAAAGGAAAATAAGTATGACACAGTTAGTATGCCAGAAACTTAATAGGGACGATGATAGAATGCGCTTATAGCTGTGGAGTGTCCATAGGTATAAGCGCTAAAGCTCGTGCCTATGTTTGCTAGTATACTGTATTTTTGATATGAATATATTGGATTCTTTTTTTATCCTACAATATCTATAAGTATATTAATCAACCACATTGGTACGAGTTTTTGTATCAATGTGGTTTTTTGATATCTAAAATAGAAAGGTTAGGTAGGAATATGAAAATGATAGGGAATGGAATAAAAAAAGAAATAGAAATAAGCAAGTTAATGAATTATGTAGGGAAAGTAGTAACCCTACATGGGTATATCTATAAAATACGGAATATGAGTGATTTTTCATTTATTATATTAAGAACGAGAAGGGATCTCATTCAATGTATTTATTCAAATATAACATGCAAATATCCTATTAAAGAATTAAAGGAAAATTCCTGTGTAAAAATTATAGGTGAAGTGGTCAAAGAAGAAAGAGTTAAGGGTGGTTTTGAAATAAAAATTAATGATATTATAGTACTTACTAGCCCATATAAAGAACCTAATGTTGTTATAAACAATAAAAAGATAGAAGCATCTCTAGATACCATTTTAGATAATAGAGTGGTAACCTTAAGAAATGAAAAAGAAAGAGCGATCTTTAAAATTCAAGAAGGGATTTTACATGGTGCAAGATTATTTCTTATGGATAATGAGTTTACAGAAATTATGACTCCGAAAATCGTGTACCAAGGTGCTGAAGGTGGTGCTAATATCTTTAAGTTAGACTACTTTAATCAAGAAGCTTATTTAGCGCAAAGTCCACAGTTTTATAAGCAGATGATGGTTGGTGTATATGAACGTGTTTTTGAGATTGGTAAGGTATATCGAGCTGAAAAGCATGATACAAGTAGGCATCTAAATGAATATATAGGTCTGGATTTTGAGATGGGCTTTATTGAAAATTTTACTGAAATAATGGAAATGGAAACTTGCTTGCTTCAATATATAATGAACTATTTAAAAGAAAATTATAAGAAGGAATTAGAATTATTAAATGTGACTTTACCATGTGTAGATTCTATACCACAAATTACCTTTATGGAAGCCAAGGAGCTTATATCTACTAGCTATAATCGTGAAATAAAAGACTTTGATGATTTCGAACCAGAAGAGGAAAAATTACTATGTGAGATAATTTATAAGACAACAGGAAAGGAACTGGTTTTTGTTACTCATTATCCCACAAGAAAACGACCATTTTATGCAATGGAGGATGAGTCAAACCCTGAATATACATTAAGCTTTGACTTATTATTTCGAGGTCTTGAAATTACGACAGGTGGACAGAGAATTCATGATTATAAGAAACAAATTGAAAAAATGAAAAAAAGGAATATGGACGTTGACCAATTCGAAAGCTATTTAATGTTTCATAAGTATGGAGCACCGAAGCATGGTGGTTTAGGAATGGGAGTTGAACGATTTACAATGTGTTTACTAAAAAGGCAAAATGTAAGAGAAACCTCCTTATTTCCAAGAGATATAAAACGTTTAGAACCTTAAAATTATAAATGGTAAAGAGATAGCTCGGAAGTTTATATAATCGTTTTCAATTTAAAAGAGTTTGATTCTAATTTTATAATCAAACTCTTTTATTATATCATAGGAAATTACGTCCTATGATATAAAAACATTCCGTGAGGATGCACACGCAAAGCATAGGAAGTAATCGCATAAATGCGACGCATGAATGCGACGCTTTGCGGCGCGAGGGTTTGCCTTGGCAGACTCTTTGTTCAAATTATAGGTTTTGGAGTAAAGTTAATAAATCTAGAGGTGAGTCTATAATGTAGTCACAGCCTTCATTTTGTAAGATTTCTTTGGAACGAAAGCCCCAGGTAACTCCTACTGATATTAGCCCAGCATTTTTTGCTGTTATAACATCTACTTCAGAATCACCTACATAAACCGCTTCTTCTTTTCTTGAATTTAGTTCATCTAATGCTTTATATATTCCATCTGGAGCAGGTTTCTTAAGGGTATCTTCCGATTCACCGAATGCTAGCGTTATAAAGTTATGAAAGTATTCCTTGCATAAAGAAGTAACTCCATCGTGTGGTTTGTTGGATATGATTGCTAATTTGTAGCCTTTGCTTTTTAATTTTTCTAATAGGCTTATGATGTTATCATAAGGCTTAGTTTGATTTTGTAGGTTATCTAGGTAATTTTTCTGATAGCTAAGCAAAAATTCATTTAATACAGCTTCCTCTAAATTAGGTGGAAGTGCTCTTATAGCTAAGGTTTTTGCACCATTACCTACAAAACTTTTCACTTCGCTTACAGTTCTTGTAGGAAATCCATAATCCTTTAAGGTCTTATTTAAACTATCAGCAATGTCATCTATGGTATCTAATAAAGTCCCATCCATATCAAATAGTATAGTAGTAATTTTCATAATATATCCTTTCTATTTCTCTGATTCGTATATATTTATAATAAACCCAAACAATAATAAACATATATGGTGGCTTAGATTTACTATGTACTAAAGTATATCAAAATATAATATAAATGTATAGATTGTTCCATTATAGCGAATAAATACAAAATGGTCAAAGTAATAAAATTAATAAGATTAATTGGAATATATTATTAATTTTATCTTTCCTTCTTCATAACTTTTGTTATAATGAAAGTATAGAACATAAATAAAATAATTAGGAGGCTACCAATGAAAAGTGATATTATGATAGCTCAAGAAGCTAAATTAATTCCTATCAAAGATGTTGCTAGTAAGTTAGGTGTTGTAGAAGATGACTTAGAATACTATGGTAAATACAAAGCGAAATTATCAGATGAATTATGGGATAAGGTTAAGGATAATTCGAATGGTAAATTAGTTCTTGTTACTGCAATTAATCCAACACCGGCAGGTGAGGGTAAGACTACAACAACAGTAGGCCTTGGTGAAGCACTTGGACAAATAAATAAGAACGCAGTGATTGTATTAAGAGAGCCATCTCTAGGCCCATGTTTTGGGGTAAAAGGCGGTGCAGCTGGAGGTGGATATGCTCAAGTAGTACCAATGGAGGATCTAAACCTACACTTTACAGGGGATTTTCATGCTATAACTTCAGCGAATAATCTGTTAGCAGCCATGTTAGATAATCATATTCATCAAGGTAATGCACTTAATATCGATCCAAATCAAATTATCTGGAAACGTTGTCTTGATATGAATGATCGTGTTTTAAGAAATGTTGTAGTAGGACTTGGTAAAAAGTCAGACGGGGTTGTAAGAGAAGATCATTTTATTATTACAGTAGCTTCTGAAATAATGGCAATATTTTGTTTAGCTGAAGATATAAACGATTTAAAAGTTCGCTTAGGAAATATAATAGTAGCCTATACTTATGATGGAAAACCAGTTACTGCAAAAGAATTAAATGCGGTTGGTGCAATGGCAGCTTTACTAAAAGATGCGATTAAACCGAACTTAATTCAAACTTTAGAAAATACTCCAGCTATTATACACGGAGGTCCATTCGCTAATATTGCACATGGTTGTAATAGTGTTAGAGCTACAAAGACTGGATTAAAATTAGCAGATATCGTTGTAACAGAAGCCGGCTTTGGTGCTGATTTAGGAGCGGAAAAATTCTTTGATATTAAATGTAATTTATCCGGTTTAAAACCAGATGCGGTTGTATTAGTTGCTACTGTTCGAGCGCTAAAATATAATGGTGGGGTAGATAAGAATAGTTTATCCCATGAAAATTTAGAGGCTCTTAAAAAAGGTATTGTTAATCTTGAAAAACATATAGAAAATCTACAGAAATTCAAAGTACCTGTTGTAGTTACGTTAAATCGTTTTACTACAGATACAGAT
>JAFAEB010000195.1 GCA_023424235.1 Bacillota bacterium | reverse complement strand
ATCCATAAAATTAAAGAAAAATACAATGAGCTGATATAAAAATCAGTAAATTAACTTTGTTATTCACCTACGTGAATAATTCAGGATTATTTTATTATTTTCATTATTTTATTTTTTTCATTGGTTTATTTTTTTCATTGGTTTATTTTTTTCATTGCTTTATTTTTTTCATTGGTTTATTTTTTATCTCATTTTATAGCCTAGTTGATATTTTTGATTTACAATACATACTATCATAAAACTTATTTTCAAAAGCTTCAATAGTATTTTTAAATTTTCAAATTCAGCTAGGAATTAAATATCAATAATAGCAATTATGAATATTGCAATAATTTAGTTAAAATAAGAGGAAGAATTATATAGAATTAATTCTTCCTCCCATCATATTTTTCATTTATTAAAAATCCTTTGCTACAGCTTGTGCTTTACTTACAGAATCTTCTAAGATTCCTTTTACATCAGAGCCAACTACATCTAAAGTCTCAGATGCTATTGTTGTAAAATCAGTTATACCAAAGAACCCCATAATTGTTCTTAAATACCTGTCTCCCATCTCAAAATCGCTAAACATTCCTTCTCCATAAGCTCCACCTCTACCTACAATATGAACTAATTTCTTTCCTTGACAGGTTCCAACTGGTCCATTTTCTGTATATTTAAAAGTTATTCCTGAAATAGAAATATAATCAATATAAGCTTTTAGTATGGCTGGTATGCTTAAATTCCAAAAAGGTGCTGCAATTACATATTTGTCTGCTTCGGCGAATTGATAGGCATATTTTAGAATAGGATGATTCTTACTTTCATCCGTTTTAGGTCCAAAGATAACACCTAGGTCTTCTTGTGTTAAGAAATTAATATTTTCTTTTTCAAGCTCAAGCGTAATGATCTCATCACTTGGATGGCTTTCTTTATAGCTATCTATAAATTTATCTGAAACTTGAAAGGTTCTAGAAGTACCTTCTGGTTTTGCATTTGCTTTAATATATAAAAGTTTACTCATCGTTAATTCTCCTTTTAATCTAGTACTTTGTTTAATTAATAACTTATCAATTTACTCTCATATTACTCAAAAAAGTAAACATTTTGCTATTTATCGATGTTACACAAAGGAGATTGTAAACTTAAATTCGAAAAACTACAAGTAAAATATGAAAATTCGACATAAAAATACTAAACAAAGTTTCAGATTGATATTTTATTATCAATAAATTATATACTAAAAGCGTGTGTAAATTGGGCAAATGAAAATAATGTCACCTTAATTACCAGTGAACATATGAAGATTATAAATGATAAGCGATCAAATGAAAAATTCAAGTAAAAAAGTGTTGCATAATTAACTTATTGTTAGTTATGCAACACTTCTTATTTAGGACAGGGGATGAGAGATTCGAACTCCCGTGAACGGTTTTGGAGACCGTCATACTGCCGCTGTATGAATCCCCTAAATGCAATGAATTCAATAGCTTTCATCACTTGGACAAGTAACGAACACTGCTTTTATATGATACATGATAACAGTACAAAAGTCAATACTTATTTTTTAAAAATTGATTATAAAGCATATAAATTATATACATTAAGTCTAGACAAAGATTCTCTTATGATAAAACAATAAAACGGATGCCTTTCGGCATCCGCATATTCCTGCTATTATTTCAAAGTTTGCTTTAACATCCATAAGGATTTAGTAAAGTTCTTAATGTAATCATCCATTAAAGAAGAAGTTAAATAATCAGACGCTTCATCTGCATCTTTTTTAATATCTACTACACTAGCTAGTAAATATTCAAAATCCTTAATTACTTCCTCATAGATTTTATCAGAAGTAACTTCTTTTGCTGGTGCTTCTTTAATCTTAGATAATTTTAAGTAAGATTCAAGAGTTGCTTCTGGTTGCCCACCTATCATTAATATATGCTCTGCAATTTCATCAATCGATTCCTTTATGTTATCATAATATTCTTCAAGCTTTGCATGTACTACAAAGAAATCTTTTCCTTTAATATACCAATGAAAGTTTTGTAATTTGTGATATAGAACACTTAGATCTGCTAAATAAATATTTAATTTTTCTACCATAATAAATTCCTCCTGTTATTGTTTTATTTATATCATTATTGTTTCTAAATTAAGTTTAAATTATTAATTAGTTATCACTAACTTAATATTATAATACAACATTATATAAACTTTGTCAATAACAATAACAGTAATTATTACTATTATTATTTTCTTCTTATTTTATTCTGTTTTCCCCTTTAATAGTTGTGTCAAAATATGATCATACATTTTACCATCTATTTTATACTTGCGATGATAAATAATATAGCCGATTACGATAAATATCAATGGTAAAATCATCATAGCAATCTTCATTAACAAAAGACCTTCATTCGGTACATCACTTTTTGAAGTTGCATCTTTAATCCCAGATATTATTACAACTACACTAACAATACCACTTGCAATGGCTCCACCTATCTTATTTATGAAAGGTTGAACGGATAAGGTAACACTATCGTTACGTTTACCTAATTTGTATTGTCCGTACTCTACGGTGTCTGCTAAAAATACTAGCATTAATAATTGGATAAACGCCTGCCCCACAAACAATAAGATTCCCGCAAGCCCAATAAAAAGCATTGTATCCATTGGTGCAAAGAAGAAAATGATATAACCAATAATAACGAGTACCGTAGCAAATTTGTATAATGTTTTTCGTTCATACTTTTTACTAAAGACAGGAAAAACAAGTAATGCTAATATCTGAGATACTCCTAATATAACAGCAAAAATAGAATACATACCTTCATCACCATAAGCATATTTAAAGAAATATACACCAAAGCTTGTAGTAGTAGAATAACCTATCATAAATAGTGCCATTGAAATTGCAATACATAAGAGCTGATCATTTTTAAAAATTATATCTACCATATCTTTTAGTGAAGTATGTTCTTCTACCTTCCCAATCATCTTTGGTTCCTTTACGCCAAACAAAGTAATACATTGACCAATCCACATAATGATTACAATTATAATTGAAAAAACAAAATAAGCTTTTTGCATATTACCTAGTAAATTGCCTAAGGCATTGGTAATAGGTATTATTCCAGCAACCACAATAAATAAACCAACATTGGCACAGATACGTGCAACGGCTCCGATTTTTTCACGTTCTTTTTGGTCATATGTAAGGGAAGGCATTAAGGACCAATAGGAAATATCGTTGGTAGTAAAGCTGATTTCCCATAATAAATAAGATAATGCAAATACTGCAACATAGCCTGCTCCCTTTAAACCAAAGTCTGTAAACATAATTACAGTCATTATACCTGAGGTAAAGGCACCTATAGCAATCCAAGGTTTAAATTTACCGAAGCGACTTTTCGTATTATCTACAATTACGCCCATAAAGGGATCATTTACAGCATCAAATACTCTTGTAAGCAAGATAACAGCAGACACCCACCATAAGGTACTAGTTGGCAATTCAATAATATCGGTTAAATAAAACATTAAGTACATACTGATCATACTATAGACCATATCTCTTCCCACTGTTCCTAAACCAAAAGTGAGATAATTTTTATTGCTTTGTTTACCCATAATAAATCCTTTCTAGCAATTTGCTAAAAATCTAGTATTTGATTATAATTCTCTTGTTAGATATAAATTAGATCCAAAATCACCAAGTAGTCTCGTTTTATTATTATAATAGCTTCCAACAAATTGATTGGATAATAAAATTCCATTCATAAACAAATCACCATATCCCGTATACTCTTCTATACAATCCCTTAAAGAGATATAGCGATTTGCTAATCTTAATATAAAACCATTTGGATTTAGTTCAATGGGTAGGATGTGTTTTACCAAACCACCAAATCTTTTAATATATAATCGTTGAGCTTTTGTCATAAGCTTATATTTTTTGTCACGATCTAAACCGATAAGCCTAATATAGTCATAACCTTCACTGGCCGTGGATAAGGTTTGATAGAAAGCAGTAACAACCTCACCATTATTAAGATTACTACATTGCCAAATTACTTTATTATCTTTTGTGTAACCCACGCGATAAAATCTACCGTACTGAAATGTCCTTCTATGTTCTTTGTAAAACCTTATTTGATCTTTTATCTCCTTCTTCTCAACATTCGTTAAGTATTTTATATCTAATTCATAACCAAGGCAACCAAAGGCAGCAACATTAAACCTTGTAGAAAGTTCAGTAGCCCTAAGGGTTTGCTGATGAGGCGCCATAGAAACATGGGCTCCGATGGTATTTAGTGGATAAAGGTAAGATAAGCCTTCTTGAATCTTTAACCTCTCTCCTGGGTCTGTATCATCAGAAGCCCAAATCTGAGGGGAAAAACATAGCATTCCAAGATCAAATCGGTTTCCTCCACTTGAACAGCTTTCTAGTAAGATATGACTTCTCGGCGAGAAAATCCGATGTAAAACATCATACAATCCTAATATATATCTATGATAAAACTCTCCTTGATTATTAAGATGATGGGAATAGGCATCACTTATATGTCTGTTCATATCCCATTTTACATAATCAATCTTACAACTATCTAGAATATTGCTTACTTCATTAACAATATAATCCCTGACTTCTTTATTACATAAATCAAGTACCAATTGGTTTCTACCATAAGTTGGTGTCCTACTAGGAATTTTAATTGCATACTCAGGATGTTCTCTATATAAATCACTATCCTCATTTATCATTTCAGGTTCAAACCACAATCCACAGAGTAGTCCCATCCTATGAATCCTATCCACAAAATACTTTAAACCCAAGGGAAGTTTTTTTCGGTCCACCATATAATCACCAAGACCTGCTCTATCATGATTACGCCCCTTAAACCATCCATCATCTAGTACAAATAATTCTGCACCTAATTTTTTAGCATTTCTTGCTAAGCTAAGCAGCTTTCCTTGGGTAAAATTAAAAAAATGTGCTTCCCAATTATTAAATAATACTGGTCTCTCTTTTTCTTTATAGTCACCACGAATTATGTGTTTTTGAATAAATTTGTGAAAATTATTGCTCATACCATTAAAACCATGATTACTAAAGGTCATAATTACTTCCGGTGTTTCAAAAGTCTCACCTTCTTTTAAAAGCCACTCAAAGCAATGAGGATTAATACCTAATTGGATTCGTAAAATATCATGGTTACTTCGTTCAACCACCCCATAATGATTTCCACTATAGATTAAGTTAAAACCATATACCCAACCGATATCTTCTGTGGAATGATTCTCTGCGATTAGAAAACCTGGATTATGCCTATTACTGCTACTTCCTGTGGTAGACGCATTAATATACATACCGTACTCAATAAGCCTATCATGTCTATTTGCTTCTTTAATCCATCCTCCATCAAAAGTAATCATTTTATATTTTCGATTTGGTATATCTAGATTCATACTCATTAATCTTCTTATAATAACTTCCCTTGATGGATTTTTATCACCTTCTACCTTCCTCGGATTAATTAATACAACTCTTCTAGTTACGATATCTGTATCCTCATAAACTGTATAATATAGTATTAGTTTAACGTTATTTACTTTGTCGACTAAGGTAATAATTAAGCTACTACATTCCTCTACCTCTCCATAGGAAGAAGGTAAGGTATCCATCTTACAATTACCTTTTCTTATCTCAAAAGTCTCATATGTAAAATCACAAGTAAAGGTTTTATCTGGCATACGTATTTCTAAAGGACTGTGTCTAAAATCACCGCATCCAATCCCTGACCATTCAAGAGGTATCATATCTAAGCTATAATTAAGGTCTTCTTTATCGTATGCAATTGTTGATCCAATCATGGCAGTTGTCTTAAATTTTAACCCATGAATTTCTTGCTCTTTTAAGAGTGGGCCATAATACAAATGTTCTAAATGCTTATATTTATTTATGTAAAACCAATAACTTGTATTTCGTGTATTTAAATAAAATACATTTTCTTTAAAAGTTATCATATTGCAAGCCAAATATGGTAAATTGGCATCCTTTCTATCATATTTTCACTAGTAGCTATGTATCCTTATTCTCTTATGTATATTAATTTTAAATTACATTATCTTGCTTCTTATTATTTTTATATAACTTTATAATCAATGCTTCATAAGGTTGTAATATTAATGTTTTATTTCCGAGGATTCTATCTCCATTCTTTTTGTAATTACCAATTATTACTTCTCCATCTACTGTATTAATGCTATGGTCTTTACCACAAAAATTAATATAGATTCGATTCACTTCCTGTTTCGTTACTCGATCATAGATAAAAAGATGTTTTTCAATAGCGATAAGCTGAAATTCTCCTTCTACTAATGGCAGGGATTCTTTTCTTACCTTAATCATTTCTTTATAGTAATTTAATATAGATTCCTTATCCTTTATTTGCGAATCCACATTGATTTGACGATAATTTTGGTTTTCTTTTAACCAAGGTTTATTTTTAGAAAAACCACCATATACACGATTCTCCCACTGCATTGGAGTCCTAGCATTATCTCTTGATGCTTTTCTTATCATTTTTTCAATATAGCAATTTGGTATATGAAGTTTTTTTGCGAGTGCATAAACATTCTTAGACTCCACATCCATAATATCATCTAAACTTTCATAATCAAAGTTCGTCATACCTATTTCTTGACCTTGATAAATAAAAGGAGTTCCCTTTAAGGATAATAAAAGAGTTGCAAGCATTTTCCCTGCTACTTGATGATATCTTGTATCATTAATAAATCTATGAATGCTCCTTGGTTGATCATGATTTTCGAAATAGAGAGCATTCCACTCAATGGCCTCCTGCCACTTTATTATTGTTTTAATAAAACGTTTACTAGAAAATTTACGTGGAAACCATTTTACAAAATATTGGTCAATTTCCATATGTTCAAAGGAAAAAATCATATCCAATTCTTCTCTACTTTTGTCACATAGATCTTTCCCCATACTTGGAGTGACAAATACAGTCTCTCCAACTGTGAAGCAATCATAATGGCTTAATACATCTTTACGTAATTGCTTTAAAATATTGTGGGTTCCTTCTTTTGAAATGTAAAATTCACTTCCAGTTAAAGCTAATTTCTTCTTACCATCCTCTAAGGAGGATTTGTATATTACATTAATAACATCACATCGAAACCCTGCTATACCCTTATCTAGCCAGAATGTCATTATATTCTTAATTTCTTCTATAACAGCTGGATTATCGAAATTTAGATCTGCTTGCTCCTTGGCAAATAAATGAAGATAATATTCATCGCTAAGCTCATCATATTCCCAACAATTTTCTCCAAAAAAACTAGTCCAATTGTTTGGAAGCTTTCCATTTCCTTTCCCTTTTCGCCATATGTAATAATCTCGGTATGGACTATTTTTATCCCTACTTTTAAGAAACCACTCATGTTCTGTAGAGGTATGATTAATGACCAAATCCATTATAATCTTAATGTCTCTATTTCCTGCTTCTTTAATCAGTAGCTCCATATCCTCCATCGTACCAAACTCATGATGTATACTATAATAGTCACTGATATCATAACCATTATCTTTATTCGGAGAAGCATATACAGGTGATAACCAAAGAATACCTACACCTAGTTCAGTTAAATAATCTAATTTTTGTATTATACCTTTTATATCACCAATTCCATCTTCATTTGTATCTAAAAAACTTCTAGGATAGATTTGATATACAACTCGCTCTTTCCACCATTCCATAGATAAATCCCCATTCTAACTATCTTTATTCTTCTTCATTTATTCAATATTTTTCATTATTCTTAATTATTCTTTATTCTTCTTTATTCTTGTTCTTCTTTATTCTTTGTTCTTCTTTATTTGTTCTTCTTTATTCTTTGTTCTTCTATATTCTTTGTTCTTCTTTATTTGTTCTTCATTATTATTGTTCTTCTATATTCTTTGTTCTTCTTTATTCTTTGTTCTTCTTTATTTATTCTTCATTTATTTATTCTTCATTTATTCATCTTCAGATTTAT
The DNA here is from genome assembly GCA_023424235.1 of Bacillota bacterium. Classification (GTDB taxonomy): domain Bacteria; phylum Bacillota; class Clostridia; order Lachnospirales; family Lachnospiraceae; genus Anaerocolumna. The sequence continues at coordinate 1,031 of JAFAEB010000195.1, read as the reverse complement.
ACAATTTATTATTACTCTTATATCAATTATTTAGTTCTGCTACAATTTATCCACAACCTTTATAGGCTCCTACTAACCTTTTCCATCCTTACTAGAGATATTCCTTACATAGTTCTTCACGAATCATACCCTCTTTTATAATTTTAGAATAAAATTCTCCACTTCGCTTTACCTTTCTCTTTTGCGTATCATAATCAATATGAACTAATCCAAATCTAGCAGATTCACCTTCAATCCATTCAAAATTATCTGTGAAACTCCAGTGATAATATCTCTTTATTGGTAAGCGACTTTCATTTATTACTTTTAAATGATCATAAATATACTTAGAACGGAAGGTATCATTATTATCACAAGTACCATTTTCAGTAATATAAATATCCTTTGGACATATTTGATATAGCTTTTTAGCGCATCGAATCAGCCCATATGGATATATCTCCCAACCCAAATCATTGGTTTTGCTTCCTTTTTTCACACCATCCTTAAAAGCTGTTACTGTTGTTCTTGTATAATAATTTATTGCCACAAAATCACAATAACTCTTCTTCTTAGCATTCCTATACTTCATTAGTGGCCAAATAAAATCACCTTTATAAAATGCTCTATTCTCTATGTCTTGAAATAAATACTCCATTAAATTCGCACATAGAATATGCCATGGGTTAAATTTATTACTAGGTTCAAATACTCGAACATGATTTGCAAAAGAAACACTTGTATTATAAAATCCTTCTTCTTTACGTACTTTATGTATTAAATCATAAGCTTTAATATGAGCGATAGCTAAATGATTCATAACCTTCATAGTATGAAAAAATGAATTTTCTCCTGGTGGCCAAATACCATAGAAATAGGAGTTAACAGCATATACATTTGGTTCATTAATGGTAATATATTCACTTGCCAAGTCTTTAAAATATATAACTACTCTTTTTACAAAACGTAAAAAGTATTTTATATTCTCTCCCTTTGTAAACGCTCCCAGTTCCTCAAACCAAGCAGGATTGGTAAAATGGTGGAGGGTAACG
>JAFAEB010000152.1 GCA_023424235.1 Bacillota bacterium | reverse complement strand
ATTTAAAGAGCATGGATACAGTATGGATAGTCTATGGATAAAAGAAACAGAAACAGAAACAGAAACAGAAACAGAAACAGAAACAGAAACAGAAACAAAAATATCTTTTCAGCAAATAGCTGATATGTATAACGAAATTTGCATTTCGTTCCCTAAGCTATCTAAATTATCAAATCAAAGAAAAAAGGCTTTATCAGCTAGATTTAAAGAATATAGCATTGATGATTTTAGAAGATTATTTACACTTGCAGAAAGTAGTAGCTTCTTAAAGGGTAGGAACAATCGAGATTGGAGAGCTACATTCGATTGGTTAATAAAAGATGCTAACATGGCTAAAGTATTAGATGGCAATTATAACACTGGAAAGGAGCAAGTGAATGGAACTAAACCAGTATCTGGAACAACTGAACTCTCGTATGCAGAAAAGCAACTCGCCAATGGATATGTACCAAAGCAACACAACGAAAATCCATTCGGATGATACTTGCAAGGTATGTAAAGGTAATCTCTTTGTATTATATGAGGATGATAAAGGATATACAATGAGTAAGCCATGTGTATGTAGAGAACAAAAGATTGCTGAAAATCGATTAAAGTTTGCCAATATACCAGATACATATAAAGGAATGATGCTTAAGAATTTTAATTGGTATATCTATTTAAAATCTGAATCTAGGCAACTTATCAGCATTGCCATTGACATAATTAAGAAGTACTTAGCAAATATGGACATTAATAAGACCGAAGGAATAGGGATGTATATCTATAGCAATACAAAAGGTAGTGGTAAAACTAGATTAGCTGCTTCAATAGCTAACGAGCTTATGGATCGACATTCTATTCAATGCAAATTTGCTGTATCTACTAAAATATTAGCTGAAATAAAGAAAACATATGAAAGTCGCAATGAAGAATACACCGAAAGCAAGATTATGAATGATTTATTCCTCGCTAAAGTTCTAATAATTGATGATTTTGGAACTGAAAACGTATCAGATTGGGTAAATGAAAAGTTCTTTGACATAATCAATGAGCGTTATCTACATAAAAGAATCACTATCTTTACATCTAATCTATCAATCGACAACTTACCACATGACGAAAGAATTAAAAGCAGAATTAAAGAAAGAGCAGTAATTATTAAGTTTCCAGAAGAGGATATAAGAGCAAAAATCAGTGAGAAGCTTAATACAGAGTATTTAGGAGGTAATAATGAAACACGTTAAAGTCGCAGGTAAAAAGCAAATAACCACATCTGGTAAAGGTAATATGAGTGCTTTTATGTATGGGAGTAAACGCAAGGGAAAGAAAAAATAAATCTTAGGAGGACATTAATATGTCAATGGAAAATATTATAGCAGAAATGCTTGAAAAGAAACTTAAGGATGGAAGTATTGAAAAAGTCATAGAGGAAAAGCTTACAAAGTGCGTAGGTGAATGTATGGAAGACATGTTCAGATGGTCTGGAGAAGCGAAGAAATTAATCGAAACCAAGCTTAAAGAGGTTATGGTACCAACGATTGAAAATCATGATTTTAACGAATACACGCTTAAACTAGATGCTGTATTAACTGAGATAGTAAATTCTACTTCACTACAGGATAACAAGAAAATCCTAGAGAATTTTAAGGAACTGATGGTTGAGGATGAGAAAGAAATAAACCTATCAGATATTTATAAAAAATGGTCTGAATATGTGAAAAAAAATGTGGAAACTGCTGGACTTGATGTTGAATACTATGACGATCCAACATATGAAAGCGTACACATCGAAATGGAAGTAGAAGATATAGAAAATTGTAGCAAGTATGGGCCAGATGAAAAGGTTGTACGATTCACATGTGAGCATGACGAAGATATGAATATTCAATTCGATGTATATAAGTATGACTTCATGGATGGATATAAAATTAGAAATCACGAAATAACAAATATAAATGCTCTAGCAAGGATGGATGATATGCAGGTATTAATAATGAGATTATCCAGAAACTCAACGAAGATTATTATTGATGATAATTATCTAGAAGATGATGTAACTCCTAGTAAAGAACCAGAAGCATCATTTAGTTAAGAAAAAAGAAAGGATAAAAGCAATCCTATGAAAAAACCAATACTTGATGCATGTTGTGGTAGTAGAATGTTTTGGTTTGATAAGAAAAATAAGAACGTAGTTTTCATGGATAATAGAGAACTTGAAGAATCTCTATGTGATGATAGAAAGTTAGTTGTTAAACCAGACATATTAGCAGATTTTAGAAACATTCCCTTCGAGGATAACACTTTTAAGTTAGTAGTATTTGACCCTCCACATTTAATAAAAGCAGGTGAAAAGTCATGGCTTGCTAAGAAATACGGAAGATTAAACGATACTTGGCCAACAGATATAAAGCAAGGATTTAATGAATGCATGAGAGTATTGGATACATACGGAGTTCTAATTTTTAAGTGGAACGAGGAACAGATTAAGCTTAATCAAATTTTAGATGCAATCGGATATGAACCTTTATTCGGTAATAAGAGAAGTAAAACACACTGGTTAGTATTTATGAAAGAAGAATTTAAAAGGAGGCATGATGATTGAATACAGATTTAATGTTTAGCAGTAAAACAGATTTATGGTCCACTCCACAATGGTTATATGACCAATTACATAAAGAGTTTAATTTTACACTTGATCCATGTGCAACAGATGATAATCATAAGTGTAATAAGTACTTTACTAAGGAGCAGGATGGACTTAAGCAAGATTGGGGTAAAGATACAGTATTCTGTAATCCACCTTATGGTAGATATATTACAGATAAATGGGTTCAGAAAGCTTTTGAAACATTTCAAGAACATAAAAATACTATCGTAATGTTACTACCAGCTAGAACTGATACACTGTGGTTTCATGGATACATTTATCAGATTGCAGAGATTAGATTTATAAAAGGACGATTGAAGTTCGGAAATAGCAAGGATGGTGCACCGTTTCCAAGTATGATAGTGATTTATCGTGGGGTAGTTAATAAGCAACCATTACCAGGACAAACGCATATTGACGATTTGTTAGGGGGTATCTAAGTGTATGAAATATGCCTAATCGCAGAAGATGAAAAAGGAACATTACATACAATTGAGCATCCCAGTTTCAAAGATTATTTAGTAGCAGAAAACCATCTTCATTACAAGGGTAAGTGGAAATTTATAAAAGCTATTTGTTATGGCGAGCAGTTACAGAACATACCGAATGGAAATATAGGAGTTAATTACTTTCGTGATATTTGGGATTTTAATATTTATAGCAGGCACCATAATGAGCGAAAGAGATTAGAAGTAGAAGTACCTAATGAAATATTACATAAGTTCTTACTTGAAACTCATAGTAACACTAAAAGCTTAATCCAACAAACCATAAAGAAAGGTGCTAAAAACATTAATAAATTCTTTGACAATGGTGGTTGTGGAAAATGCGAATATAGACCTAACCACATAAGTGGGTATGATTTCTTTCATGCTAAAGGAGTAGTAATTAAATGGATAAATAATGATGCTGACATATGCGAAGGAATGGTTTCTAGAAACGTCATATTTAAGGAAATTCAGTACTTAATAGAGCAAGGCATATATTTGTATGATAAGCCAAATACAAAGCCTAAAATCGAATTTATAGAAGATAGAAAGCAACTCAAAGGACAAATGAATATACTGGATTGGTTAGGAGGAAACAATGCTCAATCCTAAAAAATGCCCTATATGTGGTAGTAATTCCAAAACGATAGACAGTAGATTATCAGAGAATAGGATACGCAGGCGGAAACAATGTAATAAGTGTGGTGTAAGGTTTACCACGTATGAAAT
>JAFAEB010000124.1 GCA_023424235.1 Bacillota bacterium | reverse complement strand
CTTTCATATCATCAAAACATAAATCATGTCCTAACATATAATAAGCAATTGCTCGATACATAGCACCTGTATCAATATAGATAAATGATAATTTATTTGCTATTTTTTTTGCAATTGTACTTTTTCCAGCTCCTGCAGGGCCATCAATTGCTATATTATAATATTTTATCATTGTACATAACCTCCTAAATAAATTAAAAATATTATAAATGAACGAATTAAACTGAATTACCTGCAATATAAGCTGTTGACCAAGCAATTTGCAAATTAAAGCCACCTGTTAAGGCATCTAAATCTAATACTTCACCTATAAAATACACTCCATGTACTAATTTTGATTCCATCGTAGTAGGATTTATTTCTTTTACACTAATTCCACCCTTTGTAACTACTGCTTCATTATAGTCTCTTAGACTTTGAATATGAAACTTAAAATTCTTTAGTACATGTACTAATTTATTTCTTTCTTCCTTCGTAATTAAATTCACTTTTTTCTCAGGATCAATACCACTCATTGTTATTATAACTGCTATTAACTTTCGTGGCAAGAGTTGATCGAGAGCATTCTTATATTGTTTATTGCTAAATTCATCAAAATCTCTTAAAATTCTAGCATCCAATTGTTCATAAGTTAAAGCAGGTTTTAAATCGATGGATAAAATTTTCTCATTGCTTTTCATAAATGGTATAAGATAACTGCTAGCACTTAAAATAAGTGGTCCACTTACGCCATAATGGGTGAATAACATTTCACCAAAATCTTCGAAAATTGTTTTACCATCAACACTAACACTAACTTGTACATTTTTTAATGATAATCCCATTAGCTCCTTTGCTAGCTCTTTTTCAGCTAAATTCATAGGAACTAGGCTTGGATATAATTTCGTTATAGTATGTCCCATTTCTTTTGCAAATTTATATCCATCTCCAGTAGAACCAGTTAATTGATAGGAAAGACCACCTGTTGCAATGATTACTTTCTTACCATAGACCATAGCATTATTTTTAATCTTTACACCCTTAATGGAATCCTTATTTATTATATCCGTAACTTCACTTAAATATCTAACTTCAACATTTTGATCTTTTAATTCTTTAATAAACGCATTAATTACATCACCAGATTTATCAGATAGAGGAAATACACGATTTCCTCGTTCAATTTTTGTCTTAAGCCCTAAATCTTCAAAAAACTGAATAACATCATAGTTTGAAAAACTATAAAAAGGGCCATATAGAAATTTTTTATTTGTTACTACATTTTGAAATAGATCTTCTATATCGCAGGCATTGGTAATGTTACATCTACCTTTTCCAGTTATAAATAACTTTTTACCAAGTCTATCATTCTTTTCCAGTAGGATAACTTTCCTACCATTTCTCGCAGCAAATATAGCAGCAAGCATTCCTGCCGCACCACCACCTACTACTATAACATCATAGTTACTATTTGTATCCATCAAGCCTCCAGCTAGTTATACGTATTTTCCTAATAGTTTAAAAGAATCCTGACTATATTGAATAGCCAGAATTCTTAGAATATTATGTCCTTTAATTTGTACGATTTCCATCTAAGTATACTTCATCTATACCATATTCAAAATGCCCAGAAGCATAAGCTTTTCCATCAACACGAAAAATCACCTTAGGGTATTCTTTAAAGTTATCTACTAAACTTTGTGCAATCGAATCAAGTATAGAACCTTCAAGTCCACTTCCAGTATTCATATATGGTGCAGTTTCTTCTTTAAAACTTACAATAACCGTATCATCTTTTGTTATTACTTCATCAATTCCCACTTCTACAAGACGGTCAGCAAAGGAATCAACTACAGTATCAACTACTAATTCAGGGGTTAGTTCTTGATCAACTGGAACGAGTGCAACTGCAGACTCCACATTAAATGAAGTTTCATTAAATGTATATATATACACTTCTTTCGTTGCTACTGGTTCAATTGCCTTATTATTTTCAACTTCTTTTTCCTGACCTTCATCCTTTGTTACATCAATAGGTTTGGTAACATCAGGGGTAACACTAACATCATTTGTTACATTTTTAGTTTCATTGTTTTCATCTTTAACATCGCTCTTACTACAAGCTGTAATAGATATAGCTAATGTTAATGCTAATACAAATCCTATATGCGTTAATTTATTCTTCTTCATAATATCACTCCTAACATAACTTTATATAAATATTTAGTGGTTAACAAACTACTATTTATATCACGCATAAGAAAGACCCTATAGAATCACATTCTATTATGCTTATCTTTATCATAGGGCTTAACTATGTCATTTTTATGTTAAAAAGTTGAAATTTTAAAGGCTTTTCTCCTAAATGATGTAACTTCACATGAAAATTATAAACTATAAACGTAATAATCAATTAATTTTAGTCTTAATTTATTTAAGGCAAATACTACACTATTATCACGTACTTTGTTCCGATTACCATAAAAATTACACTCATACACAGTAACTTCATCATGTAATCCTATCCCTATATAAACTAATCCTACTGGCTTTTCTTTCGTTCCACCTAATGGTCCTGCAATCCCAGTAATCGCAATTGATGCATGACTATTTGTTGTCTTCATTACACCTTTTGCCATTTCATAAGCTGTCTCTTTACTTACAGCTCCAAAACTCTCTAGGGTGTCACTAGAAACACCCAAATATTTTACTTTCGCCTCATTAGAATACGTTATAAAGCCTTCCTTAAATACATTAGAAGCACCAGAAACATTTACAAGGCGAGAAGAAACCAATCCTCCAGTACAGGATTCTGCAGTACTTACGTTTAGATTATATCGATTTAATAGCTCTACTACTACATCTTCTAAATTATCTTCTTCTTTTAAAGAGTATATATTGCTTCCAAAACGTTTTTTTAACTCATCTACGAAAGGTTGAACCATAGCTTCTCCTTCAACTTTCGTGTTGGATTTGGCAGTTATTCGAAAATGAACTTCACCAGTTTTTGCATATGGGGCAATCGTAGGATTGGTTTGATTATCGATTAAGTCTTGTATCATTGTTTCAGCCATACTCTCACCAATACCACAAATTTTTACCATAACGGAGTAAAGAATATTAGGTTCTAATCCTTTAAGAAAAGGTAAAATATCTTTTTCAAACATTGCTTCAAGTTCATTTGGCGGACCAGGTAGTAATATTATGTGTTTCTCTTTATCTATTGGAACAATTAAACCTGGTGCTGTTCCATTATCGTTTTTAACAATTATGGAACCTTCAATAATTTGCGCTTGTTTCCAGTTATTTTCAGAGATACTTGTAACGTTTCTTCTATTGAATAGCTCTCTTATATATTCCTTGGTAGCTAGATCCTCGATTAGCTTCCTTTTACATACCTTCGCTGTTACTTCTTTGGTTAAATCGTCCTTTGTTGGGCCTAATCCTCCGGTAAGAATAACAACATCAGAGCGTGTGAGAGCCAACTGTAATGCATCCTGTAAACGTTCCTCATTATCTCCTACAGCGATTTGATAATAATGATTGATACCAAGATCTGCACATTTTTTTGCTAAATAATTTGCATTGGTATTTACAATATTTCCAAGTAAAATTTCAGTTCCTACACTTATGATCTCAACTATCATACAATCTCCTATCCTTTACTTCTTATCTTTTAACACATTCTTATTCTTATATAAATAATCAACTAAGGATACAATGGTTAATATTAAGGATAAGTAAATAAATACTTGTTCTAATAGATTAAAGATTGTATTATCAAAATTAATAATTAATAAAATAGCCATTATCATTTGTGCTGTAGTTTTAAATTTTGCAATATTACTAGCTGCGATTACTACACCATTATCAGATGCAACTAAGCGAAAGCCGCTTATAATAAACTCTCTGGATATAATAATGATGATAATATACGCTGGAACTAGTTGTAGTTGTACAAAGCAGATAAGTGCTGCACTAACTAGTAATTTATCTGCAAGGGGATCAGCAAACTTACCAAAATTGGTAACAAGTTTATACTTTCTAGCAATATAACCGTCAAGTGCGTCGGATAAGCACGCTACCACAAAGATAGCCGCAGCTATAATATTGCTATAAGGTAGCACATCTGTAAGATAAATGAAAAGAAATATTGGTATCATAAATACCCTTGCTATGGTAATTTTATTAGGTAGATTCATATCTTCCTCCTATTATTTATTTAACCGCTTTTTTGCTGGTTAAATTATATTAATTCACCTATTAGATCATATTCTTTTGCCTCTGTTATTACGACATCTACTAAAATACCGGACATTAAATCAAGATCAGTATGGATAAATACATAACCATCAACATTCGGTGCATCCATATAAGTTCTACCGATATATACGTTGGTTGAATCGTCCATTAAATCCAAATCATTTTCTTTTGGTAATTTACCTTCAATCATTACTTTAAGCCCTTGTCCAACTTTTTCATTGGCTTTTTCAAAAGCAATTTTTTGTTGTAATTCCATTATCTCTTCTTGTCTTTGTTTTTTAATATGTTTACGTATTTGATTTTTCATTTTTGCAGCTGGAGTATCTTCTTCTTTCGAATAAGTAAATACTCCTAAACGATCAAATTTCATTTGGGAAACAAATTCTTTTAATTCTTCATGATCGCTATCAGTTTCCCCAGGAAATCCACTTATTAATGTGGTTCTGATTGCAATATCAGGAATGTTACTTCTTAATTTACTTATAATACTCATTAATTCTTCTTTACTCGTTCTTCTACCCATAGTCTTTAAAATAGAGTTAGAAGCATGTTGTATTGGCATATCTAGATAATTAACCACTTTCTCTTCCGATTTCATTACTTCAATCAACTCGTCAGTAATTTCTTCTGGATAGCAATAAAGAATACGAATCCATTCTAGCCCTTCAATTGTTGCCAAATTTTTTAATAGTTTTGGTAAGGATTTTTCATTATATAAATCTACACCATATAAAGTTGTTTCTTGGGCAACTAAAATGATTTCTTTTACACCAGTATTAACAAGTTCTTTTGCTTCTTCCATTAATTGTTCCATAGGAACACTTCTATAATTACCTCTAATCTTAGGTATTATACAATAAGTACAATGTTTATCACAGCCTTCAGCAATTTTTAAATAAGAGAAGAAGCCACCGGTTGTGTTAACACGTTTGATTCTTTTTGCAGTAAAACCATCTATTTCATTAATATATACTGCTTTTTCACCTTTTAATACTTTATCAATAACTTCTGAAATTTCTTCGTAACTTGAAGTACCAACAATCCCGTCGACTTCTTCAATTTCATTTTGGATTTCTTCTTTATATCTTTGGGCAAGACATCCTGTTACAATTAAGCCTTTTAAAACTCCAGTTTTTTTATACTCTGCCATCTCTAATATAGTATTAATACTCTCTTCCTTGGCATCATTTATAAAGCAACAGGTATTTACTACAATAATATCTGCTTCTTTTTCATCACTAGTTATTGTAAAACCTTTTTCTTTTATAATTGCGAGCATAACTTCACTATCCACTAAATTTTTATCACAACCTAGTGAAACAAAAAATATCTTCATAATAATCCAAACCTTTCCAAATTTCAACGGATGAACATATCCATTATTTTCTATATATTTTCTACTCTATTACTTTGACATTTTAACAGTTTTTTATCGAAAAGGAAACACTTATTTCATAATATAAGCTTAAATTAATTCTAATGGTATTTTAATTGACTTTTCTATCCATTTTGATATTATTATAGTAATATTTTTAAACGTTAAAAAGTATTAATTTTTTAACAATAATAACATGGAGGTTCTATGAAAAAAATAACAACAATATCGATACTAACAATGATAGGGTTAATTGCTGCTTACATTTATTACTACATTACCCTACCAGCAATTAATATCCATTCCCCAGGCTTTTGGTTCTTTTTAATAGGTGGATTATTAGTAATATCTATTATAGCTGCAATCGTTACATCAAACTATGATAAAGCCGGAAAGCCGATTAATGGCAAGCACTTTAAAAACAAATTATTTAGTATTTTAATTAGTATTACTGGTATCTTAGTAGCCATATTAATAATAGGAAGCATCTTATCATCACCACTTATAAATGCTAGAAAATATCAAAGCATTATAAAAATTACTGACAGAAATTTTACAGATGACATAAAAGAAATTTCCTATAAAGAAATCCCGGTATTGGATAAAGAATCAGCAGCATTACTTGGTTCAAGAAAAATGGGTAGCATGTTAGAATATGTATCACAGTTTGAAGTTGCCAATAACTATACCCAAATAAATTACAAAGGTGTACCAACAAGAGTCACACCATTAAAATACGGTAATTTATTTAAATGGCTTACTAACAGAAATAAAGGTATCCCAGCTTACTTAAGTATTGATATGACAACTCAAGAAGTTTCTTTAGTAAAATTACAAGAAGGTATAAAATATTCAGAAAGTGAACATTTTGGAAGAAATATTCACAGATATTTACGTTTTAATTATCCAACTTACATTTTTGATAACATCAACTTTGAAATTAATGAAGATGGAGTACCATATTGGATTTGTCCAGTAAAAGATTATACAATCGGACTATTTGGTGGTCAAACTGTTGGTAAAGTAGTAATTGTTAATGCAATTACTGGTGAACATGAAAGTTATTCTGTAGACGAAGTTCCTGTATGGATTGATCGAGTTTATTCAGCAGAATTATTAATTGACTTATATGATTATCATGGCACTTTAAAACATGGTTATTTAAATTCTATCTTCGGTCAAAGAGATGCCTTACAAACAACAGATGGTTACAATTATATTGCTCTTTTAGATGATGTATGGGTATATACTGGTGTGACTAGTGTTGGTGGAGACGAATCCAATGTTGGCTTTGTATTAATGAATCAACGAACTGCCGAAACCAGATATTATTCTATATCAGGTGCGGAAGAGTATTCAGCAATGGCTTCCGCTGAAGGTCAAGTACAGCATTTAAATTACCGTGCAACCTTCCCTCTTCTACTAAATATTGGTGGAGAACCTACCTATTTTATAGCATTAAAAGACGCTGCTGGTTTGGTTAAAAAATATGCTATGGTTAATATTGAGCAATATCAAATTGTAGCTATTGGTGATACGATATTAGAATGTGAAAAACTCTACCTTAATGTAACAGAAAACATTAGAGAAGTGGATTCCTCTACTATACTATCTACGACAGGTACTATTAAAAAAATTGCAGAAGCAGTAATCGATGGTAATTCACATTATTATATTCTATTAAATAATAGTGATGAGATATTTGATGTTAACTTAGCTAACTTAATCGATGTAATCAAATACAATGTAGGTGATATCATTTCCTTCACTTATACCCAATCAGCTTCTTACAATAGTGTAATAAGCCTTGAATAAGAGTAAATGAATTATACAACGTTAATATATTTATAACAGTGATGTATTACCTGTAAGAAAAAAGTCTGACTACCTATAAAGGATGGTCAGACTTTTTTTATTAGAATTTAAGTTCTTTATCACGATTAATTAATTCTAAGTTCTTAAGTTCGTTTATACGATATAAGAATTTTTTTATGATGAATAATTTATCCTCTTCTCTTTTATTACGTTTTAAAGGCTTCTCATAGTTCCCAACAAAGGAGGATTTGATAAATTTCTTAATGCACTTTTCGTCCCTTCTTTTACTAAGGTCTCTAAGTCCAGTTTCAAGATTTCTACGGATACGTTGCATTGCCTTACTGTGATTTATGGTAGTTACCAGTTTTCCATTTAAAAAGATCAGCTCTTTTACATACTTATAGTTAAATGCTTGCATTTTATCATTACCATAATCTTTTATAAATTCATTTACTACTATCATGGCACCTGTAAAATCAAGAGCTAAGGATAAGTTTTGATATTCAGCCGTACTCATTATTTTTTCTGAATAAAATACATCCGGTTTTACCCCATTAATAGTAGGATATTCACGATCTGAAGTTACCGTAAATTCGTGTAGATATAATTGGTAGTCGATTAACTCATAGGCTCCATAATATTTAAAATTAATATCATTTTTCCAAATTGGAGATATATTATAATCCTCAGGAATAAAAATATCTTCATATTCACAGAGTAATATTTTATAATTCTTATCATCCATTCGTAAACTATCTTTCATGTCCATAATAAATCTCCTTACCTTTATTTGAATCCCTTTATTTCGATTGTTTTTTATTCATTATAACTAATACTATAAAAAGTGCAAGTATTATAATAACAACAAATAATATCATTAATACATAGGATGTGATACTTTGATTACTTATATTAGAGCTCTCTCCAAATACCTCTATCGTATTCTCTGTATTTAAAATTTCATTGCTATTCTTATTCGAGTGTTTAAATACAGGTGTTAAAGAAATCGTAGCAAAAGAGGAAGGGACATCCTTAACGATATAAGTAGCATCTGTACTAACAATACTACCATCATCATCTTGCCAGTGAAGAAATGTATTTTCTTCCTTGGAAACAGCAGTAAGTGTCGTTATTACTTTATCGTAATATACACCACGAAATACACCTTCATCTACACCTAAGCTATTTTTATCAATGGTAACTGTATTAATAATTACAGAGTCATTCGATGGATTCGTGTCATTTAATTCTACTTCTAAGGTATAGTATTTACCTAGTTTAAATTGATTGTTTAGCATAAATCTAGCTGCATTCATTCGTTCTTTCGCATATTGCTTCATAGCTAAAACAGTATAATTCCAATCACCCATTTTATTGTATCTATGTTTAAATTCATCTATACTACTTTCATATAAAGAAGATAAACCATCAATTTTTTTTACTACTTCTTTCTCTGAATAATTCGTATTAATTAAATCTAGAAATCTTGTAATAAAATATTGCTTAAAACTGTTATTCTTAAGTAAAGAACGAAATAACTTAGTAGAACCATCTTGATTTGGCCATAGAGTTCCACCTTCCTTTAATGCATCACTTAATGTATCTTTATTTACAGGTGCATTGTATAAACCGAATCCGAAATCTGTATCAAATAATAACCATCTAAGCCTTCCATCCTGTCCGTAAGGTGTATCATTATTAACTTCATTTATTATTCTAAATGCTCTGCAATTATTACCAGGCCAGTCGGTATTTGAGCTATAAACTTGGATAATTAAATAGTCTACATAATTTTCAATATCCAACCACTCTGTTACCTTGTTATAATGAAGGTCATTCGATAAATCATTTTTATTTATGTAATCCATCATATTTAAGTAAAAATCCAAATTGGAGTCTTCTCCAGCAGCCATATATACTTGCTGTTCTCCTAGCTCATCATACCAAAAATCATAGATAGCTACATCTTCTTCTCTTACATTATAACGAGATGCAATATATTTTTCATCTTGTCTTTCTTGAATATTAATGATTCCATAAAACTCACCATTTAAAAATGCTACAGTAGGACAATAAGCTTGTAAATCTAACTTTGTATTTGCCATAAGCGATTGGATTAGTATGTCTCGAAACATACTTGAATCCCATGCATCTCCTTCATTACCACCATTTCTTAAAATTAGTCGTTTAAAAGATTGTATTGGCTCAATTACTCCATTTTTAGTAGTTGCTTTTATCATACTATCCTTAAAAAAATCATATTCCAGCTTACTTTTGCTATCGTATTCTTTTCTTGCATAAATACGAAACGATTTAAAGGGAAATTCCCTCGATGCTCCGCCATGAAGTCTAGCCCCTACATGTTGAGATAATACTTTTGTACCATCCTTATCATAATATTCGAAGTAGAAGGGTTTCTCCCATTCTCTTCCTCGCTCTTCTAAATTATTAAATAAACCTGACTCGTAATCATATAAATGATATGGATCTGTAGTTAAAGATATTATGGGTAGTTTATACTTATTATGCATATCCTTATGAACAAAATAACTATTGGTAACTACATCACTTACTTCTTCATTTGAGTTTACCACAATTGCTCTAATCACCGTAGCAC
>JAFAEB010000105.1 GCA_023424235.1 Bacillota bacterium | reverse complement strand
TGTTACGAATAGGAGGCAGACCTTTACCAAGGAAATAGTAACACCCAAGTTACTAGATACCTTATCAAGTTATTGTGACGAATTTTTAATTCATGCGGTTGATGTAGAAGGAAAGTCCATGGGAATTGAAGAAGATTTAATACCCATACTTAATACAGTAGATGGTTTTCCGGTTACCTATGCAGGAGGCATCGCAAACACAAAAGATTTAGATTTATTATATGAACTAGGTCAAGGTAACATAGATTTTACAGTAGGAAGTGCACTTGATCTCTTTGGTGGTAATTTAGTCTATGATGAAATAAAAGGTACTTACACAAAGATTAATGATTAATAAGATGTTTATGGTAGAGAATATGTATAGCCTAACAAGGATTCTTATATTTTAACTAAGAGTAAGGATAGAAAGAAGCCATGGAGTAAAGGTAGAGTGAGGAATATAATATGCAAGCATATACAGGTTTTGCAATGGTTTATGATATATTTATGGATAATGTTCCATATGATGAATGGACAGAATATTTAACTATGTTATTAAAGGAACAAGGTGTTTTAGATGGACTTGTTCTAGAATTAGGCTGTGGAACTGGTAATATAACCAGAAGGCTAAGAGATAAAGGTTATGATATGATAGGAATTGATAATTCCTATGAAATGCTAGAGATAGCAAGAGATAGAGAATACGACGAATTATATTCGGATATTGAGTTTGATGATGATTCTGATGAGTATGAGATGGATGATTATGAATTTGGTGAGGAAGCTAGACTTTTATCTGAGGATGATATAGAGGGATCTAATATCGATTATAAAGAAGATATAGATGCATCTAATAATGAATCTAAAGAAGAAGTAGAGGAAGCTAATAGTGATTATGAAGCAGATATGAATGGAGTTACATTAGATTATCATCTTAATATTAAGTCTGAATTAAGTAAGAATGTATCTAATATAGAGAATATAGACTATAAAGAAGACGGGAATCAGAATAGTTCTTCTGGGATTGCTATAGATAGTTATGAATTAAATGAAAATTCAAATGATGATATTGATTCTATGTTATTTACAAATAAAAAGAGCTCAATTCTTTATTTGGAACAAGACATGAGAGAGTTCGAATTATACGGAACTGTAAAAGCAGTTGTAAGCATATGTGATAGTATGAATTATATAACTACCAAAGAGGATTTATTAAAAGTATTTAAATTAGTTAATAATTATCTAGATAAGGATGGTATCTTTATTTTTGATATGAATACAGAATATAAATATCGTGAAATATTAGGTGATAGAACGATTGCTGAAAATCGCGATGATTGTAGTTTTATATGGGAAAATTATTATAATTCTACTGAAAAGATGAATGAGTACCAGGTAACGATTTATGTTAAATCCGATATGAATGAATATGCCGGTGAATCAGTAAAAACGGACTACTATGAACGCTTTGAAGAAATACATCATCAAAAGGCATATACCATAGCTGAAGTAAAAGAATTATTAAGGGAAGCATCCCTTGATTTGGTTGGAGTGTATGATGCATTTACAAAAGAAGCACCAAGTGATCGAAGTGAAAGGGTTTATTTTGTAGCCAAGGAAACATATCAGGATAATAAGAAATACGTTTAAGATTAGTGGAGGTTTTTATGTCAGATTATATCGTTAGAGCAACTGCTGCAAATGATAGCATTCGTGCATTTGCAGCTACAACAAGAGAATTAGTAGAGCATGCAAGGAGCATTCATAATACAAGTCCTGTAGCATCTGCAGCACTTGGAAGATTACTTACAGCAGGTGCTATGATGGGCAGCATGATGAAGGGTGATAATGATTTATTAACACTTCAAATCAAAGGGGATGGACCGCTTAGAGGTGTAACGGTAACAGCAGATTCAAGAGCAACAGTGAAAGGATATGTGGATTGTCCAGAAGAGCTATTACCACCAAATAGTATTGGTAAACTAGATGTAAGTGGTGGTATTGGTGCAGGTATGTTAAGTGTAATTAAAGACATGGGATTAAAAGAACCATATGTTGGACAAATTCAATTAGTGTCAGGTGAAATAGCTGAAGATTTGGCTTATTATTATGCAACAAGTGAGCAAGTTCCTTCTAGTGTTGCCTTAGGTGTATTAATGAATAAGGATAATACGGTGAAGCAAGCTGGAGGTTTTATAATTCAGCTACTTCCATTTGCAGAGGATGAAATTATTGATAAGTTAGAGAAAAAAATCAGTGAAATAACCTCTATAACAAAATTATTAGATGATGGTAATAACCCAGAGATGATACTTGAACATATATTGGGGGATTTTGGACTAGAAATACATGAAAAGACGGAAACAAAATTTTCATGTAATTGTAGTAAAGAAAGAGTTGAAAAAGCAGTTATTAGCATTGGTAAGAAAGATTTAGAAGAGATGATTGATGATAAGGAACCAATCGAAGTAAATTGTCATTTCTGTAATACTCATTATCATTTTACGGTGGATGAATTAAAGGAATTTGTGAAATTAAGTAAGAA
Organism: Bacillota bacterium; assembly: GCA_023424235.1. Lineage (GTDB taxonomy): Bacteria > Bacillota > Clostridia > Lachnospirales > Lachnospiraceae > Anaerocolumna. The sequence goes on along the minus strand of JAFAEB010000105.1, from coordinate 14,306 downwards.
ATAGTTCATATAGTGTGGATAGATTATGGCGTTGTAAACGAAGAGTAAAACCTTGTTTACAACGCTTTTTTATTTTATAGGTTTCAGGTGTCAAAAGCTTTAGCTAGATTATAAAAGGTAATTTGCACAAAGTCAAAAGACTCTTGCTTCGATTTCAAAGCATAAGATGTTCTAATACTTTCATAGTTTGTGCTAGACATATCAAAAGACAGATAACTCGCTATACTCAAACAGATCTGTCTTTCGATATAACACAAATTATGAAAGCAAAGAACATCTAACGCATTTCAATAGGCGCATTCGTTCTTTTGCTTTGTGCAAATCACTATATGATTTATAATGCTTTTGACACCTGAATCCTTATAGGAAATTACTTCGAATCAAGTATAAGATGAAATAGTGCAGAAGACTTTTATGTTTAATACAATAAAAAATATAACACAAATGCATATAATATTTTACATTGTTAATGCATTTTATATATGGTAAATTATAATTGGGAAATATGAGAAATAGGTTTGATATTAAGAGGAACAAGTAAATTAAATTCAGAAATCAAAGGAGACAAAGATATGAATTATGGTTATTTTGATGAGTCAAAGAAAGAATATGTCATAACAAGACCGGATACTCCTGCACCATGGGCAAACTATTTAGGTTCCCCAGAATATGGTGCAATTATATCCAATAATGCTGGAGGATATAGCTTTATTAAAAGTGGTGCAAACGGTAGAATTACAAGATACATATTTAATAGTGAAGACAAACCTGGTAGATATATATATCTTAGAGATGATGAGACAGGTGACTATTGGTCTGCTTCCTGGCAACCAGTAGGTAAAAACTTAGAGGAATATAAAAGTGAGTGCCATCATGGTACTGCATATACAAAATTAATGGCAGAATACAAAGGGATTAAATCAGAAGCACTATATTATGTACCACTAAATAAAACCTATGAGGTATGGAGACTTAAAGTTACCAATACAAGTGATAAGAAGAGAAGCATATCCACCTTTGGTTTCATAGAATTTACCAATGAAAATAACTATGAAAATGACCAAGTAAATTTACAATATACTTTATTTATTACTAAAACATACTTTAAAGGCAATAAAATATTACAAACGATTAATGAGAATACTGGAAAAAATGCAGAAGGTACAAACTACAAAGAACGCTTCTTTGGTATGGTTGGTTCTAATGTAGCTTCCTATAATGGTGATAAGTCCGCCTTCCTTGGCAGATATCGTAGTTATGGTAATCCCATTGCAGTAGAGCGTGGGGAATGTGATAATACACTTAATTATAACTCCAACGGATGTGGTGCCCTTCATACTATCTTAGAATTAGAAGCAGGAGAAACAAAAGAAATTGCTTTTGTGCTTGGTGGATATAATGACAAAGAGTCTGCTAAGATACTTGACTCCTATCAAAATTTAGATGTCATTGAAAGTGAATTAGATGAATTAAAAACCTATTGGCATCAAAAGCTTCATAACTTCCAAGTTAAAACTCCAAGTAATGAGTTTAATGCCATGATTAATACTTGGAATGCATATCAGTGTTTTATTACTTTTATATGGTCACGTGCTGCCTCTTTTATGTATTGTGGGCTACGTAATGGTTATGGGTATCGTGATACGGTACAAGACATTCAAGGTATTATCCACCTTGATCCAGATATGGCAGCAGATAAGATTCGATTTATGTTATCCGCTCAAGTAGACAATGGGGGAGGGCTTCCACTGGTTAAATTTAATCATAATGCTGGACATGAAGATACGCCAGATGACGCTTCCTATGTACAGGCAACTGGACATCCAGCATATCGTGCAGATGATGCCTTATGGTTATTCCCAACCGTATTAAAATACATAGCGGAAACAGGTAACAAAGAATTTTTAGATGAAGAGATTTTATATGCGAATGGTGGAGAAGGAAGTGTTTATAACCATTTGCAAAGAGCGATACAGTTCTCCATGGAAAGACTAGGGGATCATAAGATGCCAGCAGGACTTCATGCTGACTGGAATGACTGCTTAAGACTTGGTAAGAAAGGGGAATCCACTTTCGTTGCCTTACAGTTATACTATGCAATGACTATCTTAAAAGGCTTCGCTGAATATAAAGAAGATAAGGAGTATATTCAGTATTTAGATAAGGTACAACCAGAGTTAGGAGATATTATACAGACAATATGTTGGGAAGAAGACAGGTATATTCGTGGTATCAAAGAAGATGGTAAAGTTATAGGAAGCAAACATGATCCAGAAGCAAATATGTGGTTAAATCCACAATCCTGGTCAGTCATTAGTGGATTGGCTACGAAAGAACAAGCCAAACTTGCTCTTGAATCGGTACACAGAGAACTAAATACACCATATGGTGTTAGGGTAATGGCACCTTCCTACGTGGATCATGCTTTTGATGGAGCCCTTGCAATCTTATTTAATCCATCTACAAAAGAAAATGGGGGTATCTTCTCACAACCACAAGGCTGGATTATTTTAGCTGAGGCTCTTATGGGTCATGGTAATCGTGCATTTGAGTATTTTATGGAAAGTTCACCAGCAGCTATGAATGATAGAGCAGATATCCGCGTATTAGAGCCATATGTACATGGACAGTTTACGGAAGCTACAGATAGCCCATTTGAAGGACGCTCCCATGTTCACTGGTTAACAGGAACAGCATCCACTGTTATGGTAGGATGTGTAGAAGGAATACTTGGTATGAGACCTGACTTACATGGATTACTCATTGCTCCTAGTGTACCAAGTGATTGGAGTGAGTTTACCATTGATAAAGTATTCCGTGGTAAAAAACTTCATATTATAGTTCAAAATCCAAATGGTGCAGAAGGTGGTTATAAAGAATGCTACCTAAATGGTAAGAAATTAGAAAGTAACTATATAGCCGAAGTAGATATGCTTGTGGAAAATGAAGTAGTATTAATTATGTCTTAATAAATGATAGCTTCATCAATCGAATCTTAATCTGATTGGTGAAGCTATTTTTATATCATAGGAGTTATGCGATATAAAAGTACTCCGTGAGAATGCATACCTAGCATAAGTCTAAACTTCTTTTTCCTAACGAATAGATTCAACTTATATAATCTGATAATAGCACTTTATTACTTATAAATAAAACTCACTTATAAGTAGTGATAATTAATATGGTAAAATTAATTAATGGGAATGCTTAAGTTCTCTCGTTGATTTTTTTAGAAGAAAACGATACAATGAAAAAGTAAGGAGTAGGGAATAAGACTCTCCATTCCAGTGAAAATGATAGTAAGAAAAATAAATTATCAGAAAATAGTTGAATTTAATTTAATAAGTATGAAACCAATAAAAAATTCTTGCGGTAATTATTTAATTTGTTATAATAATAAGTGGACGAACTTATATCTTATCGCATGACAAATCATTCGCGTTAAACGCAGATAGGAGTTAGGGATGAACAAGTTAGACATGTTATATGAAGGAAAAGCCAAAAAAGTATATTATACAGATAATGAGGATCAATATATCGTTGAATATAAAGATGATGCGACTGCATTTAATGGTCAAAAAAAAGGTACGATTATAGGCAAAGGTGTTATTAATAATAGAATGTCCAATCATGTGTTTAAACTTCTTGAAGACAAAGGTGTTCCAACTCACTTTATAGAAGAACTAAGTGATAGAGAAACTCTTGTAAAAAAAGTTGAAATTGTTCCCCTTGAAGTTATCGTTCGTAATGTTTCAGCAGGAAGTTTTGCAAAAAAATTAGGTATGGAGGAAGGAATTAAGTTACTTTGTCCTACATTAGAGTTTAGTTATAAGAATGACGATTTAGGAGACCCTATGATTAATGATTACTATGCTCTTGCATTAGGTCTTGCTACGAGAGAAGAAATTGATAAAATTACAGAATATACCTTTAAAGTGAATGAGGTATTAAAAGCTTATTTTGAAGAATGTGGAATCGAATTAATTGATTTTAAAATAGAGTTTGGTAGAGCGAATGGGGAAATCATTTTAGCGGATGAAATTTCTCCTGACACTTGTAGACTATGGGATATTAAAACAAGAGAAAAGTTAGACAAAGATCGCTTTAGAAGAGATCTAGGTCAAATTGAAGATGCTTATAAGGAAGTGTTCACACGCTTAGGTCTATAGATAAAGAAGGGATTGCTACAAATGTGGCAACCCCTTTCTCTCCTTTAATAACCGAAATAGTTATGTGAAGAAGAAAGGAACTAGTATGAATAATAGCAATGATATGAATAATTATGAAACAAGTGGCCTTGGTGAAGAATGTGGTGTTTTTGGTATTTATGATTTTAATGGGAATGATATAGCAGAATCCATCTATTATGGCTTATTTGCTCTTCAACATAGAGGGCAAGAAAGCTGTGGTATTGCAGTAAGTGATACCTTTGGTCCTAAGGGTAAAGTTAAGGCCTGTAAAGGAATGGGACTAGTAAATGAAGTATTTACACCTGAGAATCTTAATACACTTAAGGGTAATATAGGAGTGGGGCATGTAAGATACTCGACAGCAGGAGGAAGTATTCCTGAGAATACACAACCTCTAGTGCTTAATTATGTTAAGGGAACCCTTGCTCTAGCGCATAACGGTAATTTAATTAATGCTCTAGAACTTAGAGATGAACTTGCTTATACTGGAGCTATTTTTCAAACAACGATAGATTCAGAAGTGATTGCTTATCTGATTGCAAGAGAACGTTTGCAATCTAAAAGTGTAGAAGAAGCTGTTACAAACGCAATGCAAAAACTAAGTGGTGCGTATTCTTTAGTAATTATGAGTCCAAGAAAATTAATTGGTGCTAGGGATCCCTTTGGTTTTAGACCTTTATGTATTGGAAAAAGAGGTGATAATACTTATGTATTAGCATCTGAAAGCTGTGCTCTTGATGCGGTTGATGCAGAATTTATTCGAGATGTATTGCCTGGTGAGGTTGTTATGATTGATAAAGAGGGTATTCATTCCGATTTATCCATGACTCAGCCTAAGACGGCGAAATGTATTTTTGAATATATCTATTTCGCAAGACTTGATAGTAAGTTAGATAATGTTAGTGTATATAATTCTAGAATTATGGCTGGTAGAATACTAGCCCAAACATATCCTGTGGATGCAGATCTAGTAGTAGGGGTTCCTGATTCTGGTAATGCAGCTGCGATGGGATATTCATTTGAATCCGGAATACAGTATGCTACTGCATTTGTAAAAAACAGTTATGTAGGGCGTACCTTTATAAAGCCAAAACAATCCATGAGAGAATCTAGCGTAAAAATTAAACTAAATGTACTTACCGATGTTGTTAAAGGAAAACGAATTATTATGATAGATGACTCCATAGTACGAGGGACAACTTCGGAGAGAATTGTACGTATGTTAAAAAATGCTGGTGCTACAGAAGTTCATGTAAGAGTCAGCTCACCACCATACTTGTATCCTTGCTATTTTGGAACAGATGTACCATCGAATGAACAGTTAATTGCTCATAATCATACGGTAGATGAGATATGTAAAGTGATTGGGGCAGATTCCCTTGGATATCTTGGAGTAGATCGCTTAAGTGAATTAATAAAAGGTGATAAAGGATATTGTGATGCATGCTTTACTGGTAATTATCCGATTACACCACCCAAAGAAGATATTCGTGGTGAATATGAGAAATAAATAGAGTTAAAATGAATATAGCTTATTTATATTGGCATAAAAAGTATAAAATTGTATTGAAAAATAAACATCTATGGTATAATCTATGGAATGGAAAACAAACTGATAAAATACTGGAGGTTACCATGAGTAATGATAAATATATAAGCCCCTTGTCAGAACGATACGCAAGTCGTGAAATGCAATATATCTTTTCACCTGATATGAAGTTTAAAACATGGAGAAAGTTATGGATTGCGCTGGCAGAAGCTGAGAAAGAATTAGGACTTAATATTACAGAGGAACAAATTGATGAATTAAAAAAATATCAAGATGATATCAATTACGAAGTAGCAAAGCAAAGAGAAAAGGAAGTACGTCATGATGTAATGTCCCATGTATTTGCTTATGGAGAACAATGTCCTAGTGCAAAAGGAATCATACATCTTGGGGCAACTTCTTGTTATGTTGGTGACAATACGGATATTATCGTTATGACCAATGCTCTTGTTTTAGTACGTAAAAAGCTACTAAATGTAATGAATAAATTAGCAGAGTTCTCTTATCGTTATAGAGAGCTACCAACCTTAGCATTTACTCATTTTCAACCAGCTCAGCCTACTACGGTAGGAAAGAGAGCGTCTTTGTGGTTAATGGAATTAAAATATGATCTTGATGACTTAAACTACATCATTGATTCCATGGAATTATTGGGTTCGAAAGGTACTACTGGTACTCAAGCAAGCTTCTTAGAATTGTTTGATGGGGATCATGAAAAGATTAAGAATCTAGATAGAATAATTGCTAAAAAGATGGGATTTTCTTCAGCAGTTCCCGTATCTGGACAAACTTATTCTCGTAAAGTAGATACTAGAGTATTAAATATCTTAAGTGGAATAGCAGCAAGTGCTCATAAATTCTCTAACGACATTCGTTTATTACAACATTTAAAAGAGATTGAAGAACCATTTGAAAAAAATCAAATTGGATCTTCTGCTATGGCATATAAACGTAACCCAATGAGAAGTGAGAGAATTGCCTCTCTAGCTCGTTATGTTATGGTAGATGCCCTGAATCCTGCGATTACCTCCTCTACACAATGGTTTGAAAGAACGCTAGATGATTCCGCGAATAAAAGAATAAGTATTCCAGAAGCCTTCTTAGCTGTGGACGGAATCCTTGATTTATACCTAAATGTTGTAGATGGATTAGTGGTATATGAGAAGGTAATAGAAAAGAGACTTATGTCTGAACTTCCATTTATGGCAACAGAAAACATTATGATGGATGCAGTAAAGGCTGGTGGAGATAGACAGGAATTACATGAAAAAATTCGTGTATTATCTATGGAAGCTGGAAAGAATGTAAAGGAACTTGGTCTTGAGAACAATCTTCTAGAATTAATTGCAGCAGATCCTGCCTTTAATATGACATTAGAAGAACTAAAAGAGACGATGGATCCTAAAAAATACACTGGTAGAGCAAAAGAACAAGTAGAAGACTTCTTAAATGATGTTATCTATCCAATTCTAAATGCTCATAAGGATGAACTTGGAATGGTAGCTAAGATAACCGTGTAAGAAAGAGTGTTTTATCCCAGATATAGATTAGTATAGGAACTAAAATCACAGAATAGAGAATAGAATAAATAAATTAAGCTTACTTTGTTATCAATGACAGACATAGATAATAAAGTAAGCTTCTTGTATTATTATCCAAGGAGGAGAAATGATAACAATAGAGAGAGATAAATATGGTAACATTATTCGCCATCTTACACAGGACAGTGAATACATAAGAGAAGTTATCTATCAGTATAATCATAAAGGTGATATGGTAAGTAGAGAGACTTATGATAAGGATAGAGTATTGTTTGATAGGAACATTATACAGAATGAGTATGATAATAAAGGAAATCTATCTTATCAAAAAGAAACCTTTAATCTCTATGATATAGTCTCTAAAGATATTATAAGTACCCATGTAACTGAACGTGTGTATGATAATATCTATGACATGAATGGAACACTAATAGAAGTTACTAATAGTTACTTGTCACCGATTACCCAGGATGAATCGGGGTTAACTACAAATCAAATGGAAAAAAAACGCTCCTATAAAGAAAAGTATTATTACAACAACACTCTTCTGGTAAAAAAGGTACATTTTAATTATAGCTGTGGTATACCGATAGCTATTAGCAGCTTTAAGTATGATGATCATGGAAGAATCATGGAAGAAGAAGTTTATTTGGATAGAGATGTATTATCCCATTGTGTAACATACAAACACATAGAGGAGAATAAATATTGGAAAACATTAGTAGGGCCATCAAGAAGGAATCATTCTTGGATGATAGATGAATTAATCGATACGCGCTGTTGTGTAAACTTATATGAAACTCGCTGTACGATTGAGCTTATAGAAGATGTCTTAACATATGTATTGAGAACATATGAAGGAGTGAAAGACATTATTATATCACTAAATACTGCTGAGGACACAACAACTTATAAGTCAATTTATGAAATAATAAGTAAATACCAAGACGACTATAATGTCTGGATAGCACTAATTCCGTAAGTAATAAGATATATCATTGGAACTTACTTTAGATGGTGAACTAACGCGTATAGAGTCTGCAACACCAAAGAAATTGGAACCTTATCTTTCATATACATCATCAGATTATCTTAAAGCAGATTTTAAATATACAGATGAGTGGAAGATTAAAGTTAAAATTGAGTGGAAGGACAACACAGACAGTTTTGATATGATGACAAATAAAGAGGCTAAGTCAACTTAATAAACAATGAGAGGTGAACTGTGTAATGAAGAGGATAATCTTAGGGGTTAATATTATAGCTATAGTAGTATTAGGTTTTACAATAGCACAGATTTCAAATTTACTATATAGATATAATAGAACGCATACATTTATAACAGAAAATGTTGATGAGTTAATAGTTGAATTACCCAGTAAACTAGCTGTACTTTGGTGGATTTGGGCTATTTTATTTTTAACTGTTATTATTCAGTTGCTATTAGAATTAAGGAGTAGGGGTGATAAATAAAAAGTTAGGAGAGCGAAAAGGGAGAAGCCTGTAAATAAAATCAAGCAAGATGCCTAGTAAACTAGACATTTCGCTTGATTTTTTATAGAATTATTTTACTTCATTAGTAGTAGTTTTAATACTCTTTTTCTTAATGATATTTGTAATAACTACATGTAGCACTGCCCAAATAATTGCTAATATAAGCAACTTTTCTTTTGAATCGAAAGGTATGTTAAAATAATTCAAAACTCCAAGTAACACCCCAAATAACATAGCTTCAACTAAATAACCTAAGTATTTAATCATTTATACCTCCTGTTTCCCACTCGTTTGCGTAGTTTTATATAGAAAATAAGTATTTTATTAATAATTTTATCCATAGATTAAGTATAGCAAATTGTAAAAGAATAGTAAATAGATTACTTTGTTTTTAATTCTATATGAGTTGTATGAATAGTAATATAATAAAATTACTGCTAGCTTATATTCTAAGCTGGCAGTTTTTTAGTAGACAACCTTGCAATTACTAGTATTTCGTTTTAAAATAGAGAGAAGTCACATGAAATATAGAAGACTTTATGAATGAGATGAGTAATTTTTTGATAGCTAGCTATATTAATAGTAGAACATAAATAAACTGAGAGAGGGATAGTTATGGAATTAGTAAAATCAATCGTAAAAGAACAACGTAAGTTTTTCGCTTCAAATCGTACAAAAGATATCTCTTTTCGTTTACAATCATTAGATATACTTGAGAAAGCAATCATAGAAAAGGAAGATAAAATATTAGAAGCATTAAGGAAAGACCTTAATAAATCCTCTTTTGAAGGATTTATGACTGAAATAGGAATGGTACTTGATGAGATTAAGTTTTTTAAGAAAAACCTAAGAAGACTTGCAAAAGTTAAGTACGTAGCAACTCCTCTTGCTCAATTTCCGTCTAAAAGTTTTATTGTTTCAGAGCCATATGGGGTTGTGCTTATAATATCACCTTGGAATTACCCCTTCCAACTAAGTATTGCTCCTCTTGTTGGTGCTATAGCAGCGGGAAATACTGCAATCATGAAACCATCTCCTGAATCTCATCATACCTCTATAGTACTGAAAGAAATGATAGAAGAGTATTTTCCAACCAGCTATATAACAGTAGTAACAGGGGATGAAAAGGTTAGCAATGCCCTATTAGATGAAAAAATGGATTATATCTTCTTTACTGGTGGAACAAGAGTTGGTAAAATTGTTATGGAAAAAGCAGCAAAGAATCTAACTCCAGTTACTTTAGAACTGGGAGGAAAGAGTCCTTCCATTATTGATAAAACTGCCAATATAAAATTAGCAGCGAAACGCATTGCCTTTGGTAAATTCTTAAATGCAGGACAAACTTGCGTAGCACCAGACTATATTTACGTGCATAAAGATGTAAAAGAGAAATTAATCAATTATCTATTGTTCTATATCAAAGAGTTTTACGGTAATGATCCGATTAATCATCCAGATTATCCAAAGATGATTAATGAAAGACACTACAATCGGGTATTATCATTAATTGAGGAGGAGAATATTGTAACTGGTGGATATGGTAATGATAGAATGCAAATAGCACCTACTATTTTAGATAATATTACACCTAACTCCAAAATAATGAGTGAAGAAATATTTGGACCAGTTTTACCGATACTAACCTTTACAAGTATTAAGGAAGTAACAAGTTATGTACTAAGTAATCCAAAGCCCTTGGCACTTTATTTGTTTACAAGAAGTAAAAAAGTAGAGAAATATATACTAAAAAATATTTCCTTTGGTGGAGGTTGTATCAATGATACTATTGTTCATCTTGCCACTCATCATATGGGTTTTGGTGGAGTTGGTGATAGTGGAATGGGAAGCTATCATGGAAAATATAGTTTTGAAACATTTAGTCATAAGAAGAGTATATTAAAGAAATCAAATCGAATTGATTTACCGATTCGTTATTTCCCAATTAGCAATTGGAAAGATAAATTAGTTCGCTTCTTCTTAAGCTAGTATAAAATAAAGAAAGGAGATGTGTTAACGTCTCGTTAGCACAATAATAAGAATGGAATTTAAATATAAAAACAATATGATTTATTTAGAAAATGAAGGAGGAGATGTAATAGCAAAAGTTACATTTCCCGATGTAAAACCAGGTGTTGTAAACCTTAATCATACCTTTGTAGACGATTCCTTAAGAGGCCAAGGTATTGCAGGGAAATTAATGGAGGAGGCTTATAACCGTATTAAAAGTGAGAATAAAAAAGTTATTCCTACTTGCTCATATGCAGTAAAATGGTTTGAAAAGAATGAAGCTTATAGAGATATTTTAGAGTAATATTAAAGAACATAGGAATATATTCGCTTATTAAAGTGGTTAACGATATGATAGATATCTTTTATCTGTTTATTATTTGGTGAAACTATATCTCAATAGAACAGGATGAAAGGAGTTGATGTGAAAATAAATTTTCACACCAACTTTAGAAAGGTATGGTTTATTAATATGAATATACAAATTTTTGGAAAGTCAAAATGTTTTGATAGCAAAAAAGCAGAGAGATATTTTAAAGAACGAGGCATTAAGTTTCAATATATAGATTTAGGTAAGTATGGAATTAGTCCAGGTGAATATAAAAGTGTGAAAGCAGCTGTTGGTGGGATGGAAAAATTGATGGATGAGAGCTCAAAGGAGTATGAAGCCAATTTTGTTAAATATCTTTCCGATGATGCAGACAAAGAAGAGAAGCTACTAGAAAATCCTAAAATGTTTAAGACTCCAATTGTACGTAATGGTAAAAAAGCTACAATTGGATATCAGCCAGATATATGGAAGACTTGGGAGTAATTTATAGTCCTTCGCTCCAAGCCGCCTTTGGCTTAAGTGAGAACAGTGAATATTTGATAGGAAAGGCAGGTTCGTGTGAATATAAATCTTGAATATTATAAAATATTTTATCATGTTACTAGGCTTGGAAGCTTCACTGCAGCTGCAGAAGAGTTATGTATTTCACAGCCTGCAATTAGTCAAGGTATCAGAAATTTAGAATCAAGTATAGGCTGTAATTTATTTATACGAACTCAAAAAGGGGTTAAATTAACACCGGAGGGAGAGGTATTATTTAATTATGTGGAAAAAGGTTACGAAAGTATTCTTCTAGGTGAATCTAAGTTAAAGAAGATGCTTGATTTAGATAGTGGTGAAATTCGTATTGGTGCTAGTGATATGACCTTACAATTTTATCTTTTGCCTTACTTAGAACGCTTTCACAAAAAGTATCCCAAAATAAAAGTTATTGTTACCAATGCCCCAACACCTGAAACTATAAGAAATCTTGGTGATGATAAGATTGATTTTGGCATTGTTAGCGATCCCTTTACTGCAAAATCTGATATTAAAGTTACAAAGGTTATGCGTATATTAGATGTATTTGTTGCAGGAAACCAATTTTGTGATTTAAAAGATAAAGTTCTAGAGATAAAAGACATAGAACACTTGCCGGTTATTTGCCTAGAGAAGAACACAAGCACTAGAGCTTATATTGATGAGTATCTAATGAAGAATGATGTGATATTAGAGCCAGAATTTGAACTTGCAAATAGTGAGATGATCATTCAGTTTGCCTTAAGAAATTTAGGGATTGGATTAGTAGTAAGAAACTTTGCTGATAAATATATTGAAAGCGGTGAGTTATTTCAATTAAAGTTCGATACTAATTTTCCGGAAAGGAATTTTTGCATCATTCAAAGTGATAAAAATCCAATTTCAAATGCTGCTAGAATGTTACTTAATATGTTATTAGAGTAAAAGGTGATGAGTACAATAGCATTTGATTGGATAATCCATAGGATTGAAACAAAAAAATAAAAAAGAGAATTAAGAGACTAAAAAGATAGATAGCTACTAAGATAAAGGATGGTTAACAGATGAAAATTGATATTAAAAAGCTAAACGATAAAGCAATACTACCAACAAGAGGGAGTGTTGAAGCAGCAGGATGGGACTTATACTCCAATAATGAAGAGTCAATAAAAGTAGAGGCTCATTCCACCGTTATGATTGGAACTGGTTTATCTATGGCTATTCCCAATGGATATTTTGGTGCAGTATTTGCTCGTAGCGGATTAGCAACGAAGCAGGGCTTAAGACCTGCTAATTGCGTTGGTGTTATTGATAGTGATTATAGAGGGGAAGTTATTGTGTCTTTACATAATGATAGCAGCGAAGTAAAGACTATAAATCCAAATGAAAGAATTGCACAGCTAGTTGTTATGCCATATCTATCAGTTGAATTTGATGAAAAAGAAACCCTTGACCAAACACTTCGTGGAAGTGGTGGATTTGGATCTACTGGAACAAAATAGAGGTAAATGAATAGTTACACCATGTATAAACAGTTGTAGCCGTATGGGATATAATGTATAATATCTAGTGATATAAATAAATTTAATTTATTAGGGGGATATTATGGAAGGTATTATTATATGGTCTATTATATGGTCTGTCTTATGGTTAGTAATTGTAATTGTTGGATTTGGATTAGGTATTTATGTTTTATATCTTTTAATAAAAGCACTGAGAATATATATAAAAAAGAATTCCTAGTTCCTAAAGGAAATTTGGTTTTTATATAAAGGAAAAACATAATTAAAACTTATATTTCTCATAATTAATAACAATTATACTTATAACAATTTTTGTTATATAATGTAAAAGTAATAGGCATTGTAATGTGAATTACAATGCTATATTTATTGAATATGAGTCGTTTATATGTAAAATACTAATCAAACATCATGTGAGATTATAAATATGATTACCCTATTAGGAAAGTAACTAGTAGGTAAGGCGTTAATCTTCACAAAGGATGATGAACAGGAGGATTCACTATGGTTAAAGCAATCGTTGGAGCAAACTGGGGAGATGAAGGAAAAGGTAAGATAACAGACATGTTAGGTAGGGAATCTGACATTATCGTAAGATTTCAAGGCGGCAGTAACGCTGGACATACTATCATAAATGAATATGGTAAGTTTGCACTTCATCTTTTACCATCTGGCGTATTTTATGATCATACAACATGTATTATTGGTAATGGTGTAGCTCTTAATATTCCATATCTTTTTAAAGAAATAAATTCTATCGTTGAAAGAGGAGTACCAACACCTAAGATTTTAGTATCTGATAGAGCTCAAATTATGATGCCATACCATATCCTTTTTGATAGTTATGAAGAAGAACGATTAGGTGGCAAATCTTTTGGGTCGACCAAATCCGGTATAGCACCTTTTTATTCTGATAAATATGCAAAAATAGGTTTCCAAGTGTCTGAGTTATTTGATGATGAGGATAGCTTAAGAGAAAAGGTGGAACGTATCTGTGAAATGAAAAATGTTATATTAGAGCATTTATATCATAAAGAAGCCCTAAATCCTGATGAGATATTTAATTTATTATTAGAGTATAAGACAATGGTAGAACCTTATGTTTGTGATGTATCCTTATACCTACATGATGCGATAAAAGAAGGTAAAAATATATTATTAGAAGGTCAACTA